>NZ_JAUBTB010000068.1:0-39812 GCF_036704965.1 Microcoleus sp. F10-B2
TTCAGCCTAAAAGTGTTTGGCTTCCAAGTTTTCACAACTGATAAAGAAATCCGACCCACATCTGCGGAATGTGGGTTACAACGAGAACTCGATCGCAAGGACTTGATAATCCTGTCGGCTTTAGAGAAGATTAAATACGGGAAAATCTACACGGAAATTTACGGGATAGTTGCAGGTGAGGATATCGAGGAAATGCAGCACATTGAGCAGAACTTGTACAGTAAGGGATTGCAGCAATTGGGTTGATATCTACTCTACCCATTGCTGCGGTTATGCGGTTCTCTCCCTTATTTAGCGCGCACCACCAACACCGAACAAGGAGCCTCAGCCACTACCTCAGCACTCACCGAACCCTCCAAAATCCGCTTTAAACCAGTCAAACCCCGACAGCCGATCGCAATTAAATCCGCCTTATAAATATTAGCCAAACGGACAATTTCTTCTGCAGGTTGTCCGGAAACAATCTCCAATTCGCTCTGGCAAGGCAACTTTTCCTGATAAGATTGCAGTAACTTCTCCACCTCTCGGTAAGCAATCTCATCTCCCTGAGCGTGAGGTCGATCGACAACCGCGTCAAAATCCGACGTACCATAACTCACAACATGAACTAAAATCACCTTTGCCGTCGGTTCTAGCTGAAATTGTCCTACAACTTGCAGTACCTGAGTCGCTAACTCTGAATTGTCGATCGCTACCAAAACAGTATTCAATACCGTGCACCTTTAAATTTCAGATATTTAGACTTTAAATTTTTCGTTGCTTGTCGGCTACTTTCCACAATTTCGCGCTCCCCACCAACATCATTATTACCTACCCAGAAACCCGGTTTCTTAACATAATTGCGTCATTTCAGCAAGATTCTTGAAGAAACCGGGTTTCTTAAGCCCGCAGTGCGTAAGTTAGGTAGGTGCAAATAAACTGGGCTGCTTGTCACAGAATGTAAAGCTACCATAATCGCAAGAGAATTGCTTCCTTTCATTGCATTTCACTCGCTTTTGACTACCTCTGTATTTTGCCGGTCGCCAATCTCCAATCTACCATCTAAAACTCATCCTCTCCCTCATTTTCAGTCCGCAGCCGCACCGAATCAGCGTGAGAAGGAAGCCCCTCTGCTTGGGCCAAAACATTAATCGCTTTACCCACCTTCTTAAGTGCAGCCGGCGAATATTGAATCAAACTCGAATGCTTCATAAAAGTTTCGACACCCAGCGGCGACGCATAGCGCGGAGCCCCAGAAGTCGGCAAAGTGTGATTCGGGCCAGCCAAATAATCACCTACAGCTTCCGGCGTCGATAAGCCCAAGAAAATCGCCCCAGCGTGGCGAATTTGGTCGAGCAAAGCCCAAGGATCTGCAACTTGCAATTCCAAGTGTTCCGGCGCAAACTCGTTAGAGAGTTCCGCCGCCGCTTTGAGCGAGTCAACTACCACGACTAAACCATAGTTGACGATCGCCTTTTCTGTTAAAGTTCGGCGCGGGTGATCTGCCAACTGTCTGTCTACCTCAGCCACCACTTTCCTAGCCAGCACCGAATCCGCCGTCAGCAAAATTGCCGACGCCATCGAATCGTGCTCAGCTTGAGCCAACATATCCGCAGCCACGTGCACGGGATTCGCCGAACCATCCGCAATAATCAGCACCTCCGACGGGCCAGCCAGAGAATCGATCCCCACAGTCCCGTAAACCAGTTTTTTGGCGAGAGTGACGTAAATATTCCCCGGTCCTGTAATTAAATCCACCTTCGGAATAGTTTCCGTACCGTAGGCTAAAGCCGCGATCGCCTGCGCCCCGCCTACCCGATAAATCTCATCAACTCCAGCTTCCTGAGCCGCTACCAGCACCGCAGGATTCATTTTTTTTTCCTGTCCGGGGGGAGTACACATCACCAGTCTCGGCACCTTGGCGACCTTCGCAGGAACCGCATTCATGATCACCGAGCTCGGATAGGACGCCTGACCGCCAGGAATGTAGATTCCCGCTCGATCGACCGGCGTGTAGCGCTTGCCCAAAACAATTTCGTCATCGCCAAACTGCACCCAAGACTTGGGTACGCGCTGTCGGTGAAACGCTTCTACCTGTTTGCAAGCCAGCCGGATGGCATTTAATAATTCTTTCGACACCTGCTGATAAGCAGCATCCAATTCGGCGCCGCTCACCCGTAAATCTTCCACATTTAGGGTCATGCGGTCAAATTCAGCAGTGTAGTGCAGCACAGCCCGATCGCCTCTGCGCCTTACAGCTTGCAGCACCTCCCGCACGGTGGCTTCTTTGTGAACAACAAGTTCGTCATGGGTGCGATCGCAGATCCGTCGCAGTTCAGCTTGTGCCTCAACCCACTGAGTAATGATTCGCAGCATGGAGATTAGGAATGCCGTCTATAAATTCACTAACATTTGCTTGACAATTGGGGATTTTTGTGGGGGTTCTCCTAGAGAAGTAGGCCACCACCAGTCCACAAGCTTCAACCGCGATACTCGCGGCATTTTCAAAGGCTTCAGTGCAGCATTTAAATCTCTGTCGATAATTTTGCAACACTGAGGACAAGTCACAACCTTCTCTCTTGAATTGCCCGCCAGAGAACCGGGTGCGGAGGGAGAGGGTTGGAACGCAGAGGGGGAGAGTGTCAGAGCCAGAGAGCGGCCGAGAGCCAGAGTGTTCGAGCGGGAGAATTTTGATTCTGCCTTCTACCTTCTACCTTCCGATCCGGCTGTCTTCTACCTTCTACCTTCTACCTTCAGCTTTTTACCTTCTACCTTCGGTAAGTGCTTCGGCAAGAAGCCCAAATAACCCGTATTCTTTGTTATAGCTTAACTTGGATTTTTCAGGGAATGGGATTTTAAGCAGAATAAATGCTATATTAGTTTTTCCAACACCTGATATTTTTTTATAAAAAACGCCAAATTATTGTATACTTGAAAATTGCGCGCAAGAAACCGTGACTTTAACTCGTGACGGTGGAAACACCGCAAAACGCCTCCATAACACCAATGTCATACCTTTGGGTATCGTCAGGGGTAAAAAACAGGCCGTTAAATGAGTCAATAAAAAATTATTGCGCGGGCGATCGCCAAAAAGTAGCCACCGACTCAGCTCAATCTGAGCGAATGGAGAGTGGCTGTCTCACTCAACCTTTAAAAATCAAGCTTTTTGCGGATCGCTCCCGAAAAGGTTGTCCTTCAAAATCCCCGCGTCTTGAGACTGTCTTGAGACTAGGGTGTATCAATGAATACCTACTTCCAGCAACTGAACTATGGCAAATATTAAGTCCGCCGTCAAACGAGTCAAAATCGCCGAACGTAACCGCTTGTACAACAAATCTTACAAGTCAGCGGTCAAAACTTTGATGAAGAAGTATTTCGCTGCCGTAGACAAGTACGCCGCAGCTCCGAGCCCGGAATTAATGCAAGAAGTCCAGCAGCGAATGTCAGAGGCCTACAGCAAAATTGACAAAGCTGTCAAAAAAGGTGTACTCCACCGCAACAACGGCGCTCGCAAAAAGTCCCGCTTGGCAAGAACCCTCAAGCCGCACGAAACATCCTCGGTAGCATCTTAAGACAGAAGGAAGTTCGCCAACGGATTGTGTACGGGATTTAACGGATTTAATCGATTTTGAGGGAAGAAGTCAAGCGTGAAGTTCGGCAACGGATGGTGTATGCGATTTAACGGATGGATACTGAGGGAAAAAGGAAGAGGAAAGATTTTTCCCAGTCTCCCCCTCTCCCAGTCTCCCACTTGCTTCGAGTCTCCCACTCCCCCACTCTCGCCCTCTCGCCCTCATACCTCACCCACTGGGACTCTCCCGTATCACCTCTAATCTGCTTCCCCCATGCAGCTCATCGACACTCACGTTCATATCAACTTTGAGACCTACAAATCTGAGTTAGAAGCCATTCGAGAACGCTGGCGCGAAGCTGGTGTAGTTCGGCTGGTTCATTCTTGTGTAGAGCCAGAAGAGTTTGCCGGCATTCAAGCAATCGCCAATCAGTTTGCCGAAGTCTCCTTTGCGGTTGGACTCCACCCCTTAGATGCCGACAAGTGGAAAGACGAGACTGCCAGCCAGATTAGGGAATTAGCAAGTTCGGACTCTAGGGTAGTGGCGATCGGCGAAACCGGACTGGACTTTTATAAAGCTGACGATCGAGAACACCAGTTTAAAGTGTTTGAGGCACAGCTTGCAATCGCCCAGGAACTTGACAAACCAGTCATTATCCACTGTCGCGACGCCGCCGCCCCAATGGCCCAAATGCTGAGGAACTTTTGGCAGACTCGCGGGCCAGTGCGCGGGGTGATGCACTGCTGGGGAGGCACGCCCGAAGAAACCCAGTGGTTTTTAGACCTGGGTTTCTACATCAGTTTTAGCGGAACAGTCACCTTTAAAAAAGCCTTGCAAATACAAGAATCAGCTTGTATGGTAAATAGCGATCGCATCCTAGTCGAGACAGATTGCCCTTTTCTCGCCCCCGTACCCCAGCGGGGAAAACGCAACGAACCAGCCTATGTCTACTACGTAGCCGAGCAAGTTGCTAAATTGAGAGGAGTTTCTCTATTAACTTTGTCCCAGCAGACAACCAAAAATGCCTGTCAGCTATTCGGCTTTTCAGTTTAGTTATAGCAGAACAGAGAAACGAGGAAAACAGGTCGATTTAGGAGCCAGCGCTCAGGACAATCCCATTTCTATCCTGCCAGAAAAACCGGATTCATCCTTTATTGGAGATTCTTTTGGCGTTGCCTGTTGCGATCGGATTTGCGTCCTATAATAAAAAGAACCGACCGATCGGGCGTTGGCTTACTACCCACGACTGCGATGTCGCCCCGGAAATGCCAACACAACGCGAGTACGCTAACCTTCGCGAGCGGCAAAGACTTCACGAAATAACTCAAACTTACACATAGCGAAGAAACTTGGAACCTCAGCAATTTGGCAATAGCTGTCAAGTCAATTTTAGGAGTCTAAAGTGTAGGGAATTTACCCCAAGATACCACAAGATCGGAGCTAAAAGCATCTCGATCGAAACTAAAATCCGCACAAAAATACTGCGAGCCACCCGCAAAAATAACCGTTGCATCAGTTGGCAGGCGATCGAAAACATCATATAAATTCTCTCACACAATCCATCAAAAAAACGCAACAAGGTAACAAGGTAAAAAAAGCCAAGCCTTGACGCCCGGTAAAAAGCTAGAGCCACTGCGGAAAAAGGACACCCATGACCACTAAAGATTACACAGAATTCGCCTTCACCTTGCCCGACCTGATCGAAATCCAGCGGGCAAGTTTTCGCTGGTTCCTAGAAGCCGGACTGATCGAAGAACTCGACAGCTTCTCCCCAATTACAGACTACACGGGCAAGCTGGAACTCCACTTCATGGGCAAAGACTTCAAACTCAAGCGCCCGAAATACGACGTGGACGAAGCCAAGCGCCGGGACAGCACCTACTCGGTGCAAATGTACGTACCCACCCGCCTGATTAACAAAGAAACAGGGGAAATCAAAGAACAAGAAGTCTTCATCGGCGATTTGCCCTTGATGACCGAGCGCGGCACTTTCATTATCAACGGCGCGGAACGGGTGATTGTCAACCAAATCGTGCGTTCCCCAGGGGTGTACTACAAATCGGAAACCGACAAAAACGGTCGCCGTTCCTACAACGCCTCCCTCATCCCCAACCGCGGTGCTTGGCTGAAATTTGAAACCGACAAAAACGATTTAGTCTGGGTCAGAATCGACAAAACCCGCAAACTATCGGCTCAGGTGCTGCTCAAAGCCCTCGGACTCACCGACGGCGAAATCTACGACTCACTCCGCCACCCGGAATACTTCCAGAAAACGATCGAGAAAGAAGGACAATTCGGCGAAGAAGAAGCTCTGATGGAGCTCTACCGCAAACTCCGCCCGGGCGAACCCCCCACCGTCGCGGGGGGAGAACAGCTCCTCAACTCGCGCTTTTTCGACCCCAAACGCTACGATTTGGGGAGGGTCGGCCGCTACAAACTCAACAAAAAACTGCGGCTCTCCGTGCCCGATACGATGCGGGTACTGACATCGCAAGATATCTTGACGGCGATCGACTATCTGATAAACCTCGAATTCGACATCGGTTCGACAGACGACATCGACCACTTAGGCAACCGCCGCGTCCGCAGTGTCGGAGAACTGCTGCAAAACCAAGTCAGAGTCGGTCTCAACCGCTTAGAACGGATCATCCGCGAACGGATGACAGTCTCGGACGCGGACTCCCTCAGCCCCGCTTCCCTGGTCAACCCCAAACCGCTGGTAGCAGCAATCAAGGAATTCTTCGGTTCCTCGCAGCTATCGCAGTTCATGGATCAAACCAATCCTCTGGCAGAACTGACGCACAAACGCCGGCTTTCGGCCTTGGGCCCGGGAGGTCTGACTCGGGAACGCGCCGGGTTTGCGGTGCGGGACATTCACCCGTCTCACTACGGCCGGATTTGCCCGATCGAAACACCAGAAGGCCCCAACGCCGGCCTGATCGGTTCCTTGGCAACCCACGCCCGAGTCAACCCCTACGGCTTCATTGAAACTCCTTTTTACCCAGTAGAAAAAGGACGGGTGCTGCGCGACAAAGCCCCCGTGTACATGACAGCCGACGAAGAAGACGATTTGCGCGTCGCCCCCGGAGACATCAGTCTCGACGAAAACAACAACCTCTTGGGCGAAACCGTAGCCGTCCGCTACCGCCAAGAATTTACGACGACTACGCCGATGCAGGTGGACTACATGGCGATTTCGCCGGTGCAAATCGTCTCCGTCGCCACATCGCTGATTCCGTTCCTGGAACACGACGACGCCAACCGAGCTCTGATGGGCTCGAATATGCAGCGGCAAGCTGTGCCGCTGCTGAAACCGGAACGGCCCCTAGTCGGTACGGGATTGGAAGCTCAGGCAGCCCGAGATTCCGGGATGGTGGTGGTGTCCCGGATTAACGGCGAGGTGATTTACATCGACGCCACCCGGATTATTGTCAAACCCCTGGCCTCGGATGCCGAGTCGAGTTCCAGCGAAGAACATTTCCTGATTCGGGAATACGACGAACTCAAAGTCAAGCAGCCCTCGGTTTGGAAGCAAAAATACGCTGGCTGCATCGAACACGAACTGCAAAAATATCAGCGTTCTAACCAGGATACTTGTTTAAATCAGCGTCCGCTGATTTATGAGGGCGATCGCGTCGTAGCAGGTCAAGTGCTCGCCGACGGTTCCTCCACCGAAGGGGCCGAACTCGCTCTGGGTCACAACATCCTGGTAGCTTATATGCCTTGGGAAGGCTACAACTACGAAGACGCGATGCTCATTAGCGAGCGTTTGGTGTACGAAGATATCTACACTTCGATCCACATTGAGAAGTACGAAATCGAAGCCCGCCAAACCAAACTCGGCCCCGAAGAAATCACCCGCGAAATTCCTAACGTCGGCGAAGACGCGCTGCGCCAGCTAGACGAACAGGGCATCATCCGCAAAGGTGCTTGGGTGGAAGCCAGCGACATTTTGGTGGGCAAAGTAACCCCCAAAGGCGAATCCGACCAACCGCCGGAAGAAAAACTGCTTCGGGCAATCTTCGGCGAAAAAGCCCGAGACGTGCGCGACAATTCCCTCCGCGTCCCTAACGGCGAAAAAGGCCGCGTGGTGGACGTGCGGGTGTTTACCCGCGAACAGGGCGACGAACTGCCCCCCGGCGCCAACATGGTCGTCCGCGTCTACGTAGCTCAAAAGCGGAAGATTCAAGTCGGCGACAAAATGGCCGGCCGCCACGGGAATAAGGGTATTGTGTCCCGGATTCTGCCGATGGAGGATATGCCTTACTTGCCAGACGGGACTCCGGTTGATTTGGTGCTCAATCCCTTGGGCGTGCCGTCGCGGATGAACGTAGGTCAGATTTTTGAGTGTTTGCTCGGATGGGCCGGCGAAAATCTGTCGATGCGCTTCAAGATGGTGCCCTTCGACGAAATGCACGGCGCTGAAAAGTCTCGCGAAACCGTACACGGCAAGCTACAGGAGGCGCGCGAAAAAACGGGCAAGCCGTGGGTATTTAACGAAAAGCACCCCGGCAAGACGATTGTCTACGACGGCAGAACTGGGGAACCGTTCGATCGCCCCGTTACAGTCGGCATCGCCTATATGCTGAAGCTGGTGCACTTGGTAGACGACAAGATCCACGCCCGCAGCACAGGCCCTTACTCGCTGGTAACGCAGCAGCCTTTGGGCGGCAAAGCGCAGCAGGGGGGTCAGCGGTTCGGAGAAATGGAAGTCTGGGCTCTGGAAGCGTTCGGCGCAGCTTATACTTTGCAAGAGTTGCTGACTGTCAAGTCGGACGATATGCAGGGGCGGAATGAAGCGCTGAATGCCATTGTTAAAGGCAAGGCTATTCCGCGCCCCGGTACACCGGAATCTTTCAAGGTGCTGATGCGGGAGTTGCAGTCTTTGTGCTTAGACATTGCCGTACACAAGGTCAATACCTCCGACGATGGCAGCGAACACGTTGAGGTTGATTTGATGGCCGATGCCGGCGGCAGGCGATCGCCCTCCCGGCCTACTTACGAATCCCTTTCTCGTGACGAACTGGACGAGGATTAGGCATTAAAGATTTTAGATTCAAGCTTTTTTGACAGCATTCAATCTAAAATCTTTAATCGACAATCTTTAATTAAAATGCCTCAACAGTGTTTGTACCACTGCTGAGGCGAATCAACGCTCTTAAGAGGAGAGACGCTGACATGACTATTGTAACAGTTGTCCCGGGAATAGAAGGAGAATTTGACCGGGCGACAGGCTGTATTAATTGGCAAGGGAGCAAGTTTGGCAACGGTTACGCGCGCAAGTGGATCGATGGCAAAACAGTATTAGTCCACCGTTTAGTCCTCGAATCGAAAATAGCAGGGTTCCTCGGTTCCGGTTATTTTGGTTGCCATACCTGCGACAATCGAAGCTGCATCAACCCGGCACATCTGGTAGTAGGTACTGCTGCTGAGAATACCGGGCAGATGATTGGGCGCGATCGCAAAACTCCCAGACGCAAAAGTATTCCGGGTATTGGCATATTGTCGATCGCACAACTACGGGAAATTCAGACTAAATATTTATCTGGAACCATCAAGAACCACCTAGCAAAAGAGTATGGAGTACAACATGAAACTATTACTAAGATACTTCAGACAAATATTCCCGATAACTTCACTACAGTTTCACCCAATTTTTTAGGAGAAATTCAAGACAGCGGCTGCATCATTTTCCAAGGTTCAAAAGACGGCCCAGGTTATGGCAGGTACTTGAAAAATGGAAAATCAAAATCAGTGACTCGTGCTGTTTTAGCAGAGAAATTAGGATACGAACTTCCGGCTTCGATGGATGCTTGTCATACCTGCGATAATCCCAGTTGCATCAATCCAGAACACCTTTGGGCTGGTACTCGCACTCAAAATTTGTTAGATGCTTCTAAGAAAGGACGCACTCAAGGAAAAAGTCATCCTCTTTCCAATGCCAAATTAGATTGGGAAAAGGTGCGAGAAATTCGGCAAAAGCTAGCAGCAGGAAAGAGGATGAAGGATGTAGCACAGGAATACAGTGTCGACCGCAAAACCATACACGATATTAAGTATCACGTCACTTGGAAAGAAGAAGGTCAAGAGGTTCCAGTTCCCCGCATGGGTGGACATCTCGAACGCAAGCTAACTTTTGCTCAAGCTATTGAGATCCGAGAACGAATCCAAGCCGGAGAATCCCTTGCTAAAATAGCTCAGGAATTTGGAGTATCCAGAAATATGATTTCTGATATTAAAATAAACGTCACCTATAGAGGAGAATAATATTGATTTGAGTTCAAAACGAAGCAAACAAAAAATATAAATTGCCAGCACTAATCGACAGTAAATAATCAATTGGAGTCAAAATGGCTAAGGTAGAACAACGCTTTGATTACGTCAAGATAGGATTAGCTTCACCAGAAAGAATTCGACAGTGGGGAGAGAGAACTTTACCCAACGGTCAAATTACCGGTGAAGTGACAAAACCAGAAACAATAAATTACCGGACATTAAAACCTGAAATGGATGGCTTGTTTTGCGAGCGCATTTTTGGGCCTGCAAAAGATTGGGAATGTCATTGTGGGAAGTACAAACGAGTTCGCCATAGAGGCATTGTTTGCGAAAGATGCGGTGTTGAAGTCACTGAATCTCGCGTTCGCCGTCACCGGATGGGATTTATCAAATTAGCAGCTCCAGTAGCTCACGTTTGGTATCTCAAAGGCATCCCGAGTTACATGGCAATTCTGTTAGATATGCCGCTGCGAGATGTCGAACAAATCGTCTATTTCAATGCCTATGTTGTTCTCAATCCCGGTAATGCCGAAAAACTGCAATACAAGCAATTGCTCACCGAAGATGCTTGGTTGGAAATAGAAGACGAACTTTACAGCGAAGATTCCACACTCACAGGTGTAGAAGTAGGCATAGGTGCTGAAGCTTTGCAAGTTTTGCTGCAAAATATTCCGCTAGAAAGTGAAGCGGAAAAGTTGCGGGAAGATATTGCCAATGCTAAAGGTCAAAAACGGGCAAAGTTAATTAAACGCTTGCGGGTAATTGACAACTTCATAGCTACGGGATCTCAACCCGATTGGATGGTACTCAATGTGATTCCGGTGATTCCCCCCGACTTGCGGCCGATGGTACAGCTAGACGGCGGGCGTTTTGCAACGAGCGACCTCAACGACCTTTACCGGAGAGTAATCAACCGCAACAACCGTTTGGCCAGACTCCAAGAAATTCTGGCACCGGAGATCATCATCCGCAACGAAAAGCGGATGTTGCAAGAAGCTGTGGATGCGCTGATAGACAACGGGCGTCGGGGCCGGACAGTGGTGGGGGCAAACAACCGCCCGCTGAAGTCGCTGTCGGACATCATTGAAGGGAAACAAGGTCGCTTCCGGCAAAACTTGCTGGGGAAACGGGTTGATTACTCCGGGCGTTCGGTGATTGTGGTGGGACCGAAACTGAAAATTCATCAGTGCGGTTTGCCGAGGGAAATGGCGATCGAACTTTTCCAGCCTTTCGTCATCCACCGCCTGATCCGCCAAGGATTGGTCAACAACATCAAAGCTGCCAAAAAACTGATCCAACGCAACGATCCCAGCGTTTGGGACGTGCTTCAGGAGGTGATTGAAGGACACCCGGTAATGCTAAACCGGGCGCCGACCCTCCACCGTTTGGGGATTCAAGCCTTTGAGCCGATTTTGGTGGACGGGAGGGCAATTCAGCTTCACCCGCTAGTCTGTCCGGCTTTTAACGCTGACTTTGACGGCGACCAAATGGCCGTGCACGTGCCTTTGTCTCTGGAATCTCAGGCGGAAGCGCGCTTGCTGATGCTGGCTTCTAACAACATTATGTCGCCGGCAACCGGAAGACCGATCGTTACTCCTTCTCAAGATATGGTGCTCGGTTGCTATTACTTGACAGCCGAAAATCCTCACGCTCAAAAAGGAGCCGGTCACTATTTCTCCAACCTTACCGACGCGGTTGTCGCTTACGAACAAGGAGTCGTTGACTTGCACTCATACGTGTGGGTGAGGTTTCAAGGTGCCATAGAAAACATAGAAGCAGAAGGAGAACCGCTGAAGGTGGAACGCTCGGCCGACGGTATAGTAACGAAAGAATACAAGTTCCGCCGGGTTCGGGAAGACGGAGAGGGCAAGTTGATCAATCAGTTTATTCGCACTACTCCGGGCCGGATTATCTATCACCAAACGATCGAATCGGTAATTAACAATTAGAAATTGGTAATTGGTAATCGGTAATTGTAATTGGTAATAACTGACAAAGAATAGCTAAAAACTAATAGCATCCGCAGCAGGTAAAACTACCAATTACGAATTACAGATTGCCAATTACGAATTATGAATTAGGGATTACCAATTACGGATTACCAATTACCAACACCAGAGAAATGACAGAAAATAAGGAAATTGTTTTTCGCAATCGAGTTGTTGACAAAGGTCAGCTCAAAAAATTAATCTCTTGGTCTTTCATGCACTACGGAACGGCCCGTACAGCCCAAATGGCCGACAAACTCAAAGACTTGGGTTTCCGCTACGCCACAAAAGCCGGCGTCAGCATCAGCGTAGATGACCTGCAAGTGCCGCCGTCCAAACGATCGCTCCTAGATGCCGCCGAAGAAGAAATCCGCATTACCGAACAAAAATACACCAGAGGCGAAATCACCGAAGTCGAACGCTTCCAAAAAGTAATCGATACCTGGAACAGCACCTCAGAAGACCTCAAAGACGAAGTAGTCAAAAACTTCCGAGCCACAGACCCCCTCAACTCGGTCTACATGATGGCCTTCTCCGGCGCGCGGGGGAACATTTCTCAAGTGCGGCAGTTGGTAGGAATGCGCGGATTGATGGCTGACCCCCAAGGAGAAATCATCGACTTGCCCATTAAAACCAACTTCCGCGAAGGACTGACAGTCACCGAATACATTATTTCCTCCTACGGAGCGCGCAAAGGCTTGGTAGATACAGCCCTGCGCACCGCAGACTCCGGCTATTTGACTCGCCGACTCGTAGACGTATCCCAAGACGTAATCGTGCGCGAAGTAGACTGCGGTACTCAGCGGGGAATTCGGGTACGAGCGATGACAGACGGAGCTACCGTGCTGATTCCCCTAAAAGAACGGCTGCTGGGACGTGTTTTTGCCCGAGACGCGGTGCACCCCAAAACCGGGGAAATCGTTGCTTACGGCAGCGAAAAAGCCGTCCGAAATCAGCCGATTACAGAGGAGTTGGCGGCGGAAATTGGTAAAGCAGGGGTGGCAGAGGTGTATTTACGATCGCCCCTGACTTGCGAATCTACGCGCTCGGTTTGCCAGCACTGCTACGGCTGGAGTCTCGCCCACTTGCAAATGGTAGACATGGGAGAGGCGATCGGGATTATTGCGGCTCAGTCGATCGGGGAACCGGGAACCCAGCTCACGATGCGTACTTTCCACACCGGCGGTGTATTCACCGGAGAAGTCGCCAAACAAGAACGAGCACCTTTCCCGGGCACAGTCAAGTTCAAGAACTTGCGCACCCGCTCTTTCCGCACCAGACACGGCGAAGAAGCTCTGGTAGCAGAAAACAACGGCAAGCTCGTATTTGAGGGCGAGGGCTTTGAAGAAGGCAAATCCGGGGCCAAAAATCAAAAACTCAAGATTGAGCTGGCGATCGCCCAAGGTTCTACTTTGATGGTCAAAGACGGACAGCGGGCAATTCCCGGTCAAGTTTTGGCAGAAGTGCCCATCGCCGGCCGCGCCGCCCGCAAAACTACGGAAAAAGTCACTACCGACGTAGCCTCCGACTTGGCGGGAGAAGCCAAATTTGCTGACTTGGTGCCGGAGGAAAAAACCGACCGCCAGGGCAACACCACCCGCACCGCCAGCAAAGGCGGGCTGATTTGGATTCTCTCGGGAGAAGTCTACAACTTGCCCCCCGGTGCTGAACCTGCGGTCAAAAACGGCGATCGGATTCCCGCCGAAAGCGTCATCGCCGAAACTAAACTCATCTCCGAACACGGCGGCGTAGTCCGCATCGCTGACCCCAGAGAGATCGAAATTATCACCGCCCAAGTCCTGCTCGACCAAGCAATCGTGCGCGCCGAAAGCGCGGGCGGCCGCGACCACTACACGATCGAAACGGCTTCTAACCAGCGGTTTTCGCTCAAAACAGCTCCCGGAAGCAAAGTCATCAACGGCGAAGTAGTTGCGGAATTGCTCGACGACAGCTACCGCACCGCTACCGGAGGCATTGTCAAGTACGCGGGGGTGGAAGTCCACAAGCGGGGCAAGGCAAAACTCGGCTACGAAGTAGTTAAAGGCGGCACCCTGCTGTGGATACCCGAAGAGTGCCACGAGGTCAACAAAGATATTTCCCTGCTGCTGGTGGAAGACGGCCAGTACGTCGAGGCCGGTACCGAAGTAGTTAAGGATATTTTCTGCCAAACCAGCGGGGCGGTAGAAGTCACTCAGAAAAACGACATCTTGCGGGAGATTGTGATCAAGCCCGGGGAACTCCACGCAGTCGATCGCCCGCCCCTGACTTTTGGGGAAGGTCAAATTGTCAGCGCCGGTCAGGAAATTTTCCCCGGCTTGGTTGCCGACAAATTGGGCTATGCAGAATATATCGAAACTCCCGAAGGCCCCGCTTTGCTGCTGCGGCCTGTGGTGGAATTTCCAGTGCCCGACAAGCCGCCCGTACCTTCTCAGACAGCGCTCAACGAGTCGATCTCCCTCAAAGCAGTCCAGCGGCTGCCCTACAAGGACGGGGAGCGCGTCAAGTCGGTGGAAGGATTGGAATTGCTGCGGACTCAGCTTATTTTGGAAATCGGTTCCGGGGCTCCGCAACTGGCAGCAGATATCGAGCTGCTGCCGGATGAGCCCGAAGCTCTGGCTTTTGGAGCCGACGGTTCCGGGCCTGCTTGGACTTCGCCTGATGCCGCCGAGGCCTCAGGCGAGCTGGCGCTGCCTCAAGACGGCGAAAACGAGCAGCCTTCGAGGATTTTCCGCTTGCAGTTAGTGATTTTGGAATCCCTAGTAATTCGGCGGGACGTATCCGCAGACCCGACTCAGGGCAGCACTCACACTCGGCTGTTGGTGGAAGACGGGCAGTCGATCGCCCCTGGCGCAGTCGTGGCCCGCACCGAGATTCTCTGCAAAGAAGCGGGCATCGTCCGGGGCATCCGCGAAGGGCACAACGAACCCGTGCGCCGCCTGCTGGTGATGCGCGATGCCGATTCTATTTCGATTTCTGTGGCAGGTATCCCTGCTGTCACACCCGGTCAACTGCTGGTTGCAGGTACCGAAGTAGCTCCGGGAATTATTTTGGAAGAATCCGGTCAAGTGGTCAAGGTTGTACCGGCAAAAGGGGAGGAACCGGCGAAAATTGTGCTCAGGGTGGCTCGCCCTTACCGGGTTTCCGCAGGTGCAGTGCTGCACGTAGAGGACGGCGATTTGGTACAGCGGGGCGATAATTTGGTGATTCTGGTGTTCGAGCGGGCAAAAACCGGGGATATCATTCAGGGTTTGCCGAGAATCGAGGAACTTCTGGAAGCGCGCAAGCCCAAGGAAGCTTGTATTTTGGCCAAGCGCCCGGGCACGGCTCGGGTGGTTACGGATGACGATGCTGTCGAGCTGGCGGTGATTGAGGATGACGGTCGGATTGAGGAGTATCCTTTGTTACCCGGTCAAAACCCGATCGTTTCCGACGGTCAGCGCGTCGGTGTCGCCGAAGCCTTGACGGACGGGCCTGCCAATCCTCACGAAATTCTGGAGGTGTTCTTCCACGTACTCAAGGAGCGGCAGCCTACTTTTGAGGCAGCTTTAGAGAGCTTCCAACAGGTGCAGACCTTTTTGGTGAATGAGGTGCAGTCGGTTTACCAGTCTCAGGGTGTGGATATTTCTGACAAGCACATCGAGGTAATCGTCCGCCAGATGACCAACAAGGTGCGGATGGAGGACGGCGGCGATACTACTATGCTCCCGGGCGAGTTGGTGGAACTGCGGCAAGTTGAGCAGGTGAATGAGGCGATGTCGATTACTGGCGGGGCTCCGGCTGATTATACTCCGGTGCTGCTGGGGATTACTAAGGCTTCGCTGAATACTGATAGCTTTATTTCCGCTGCTTCGTTCCAGGAGACTACCCGGGTGCTGACTGAAGCTGCGATCGAGGGTAAGTCCGACTGGCTGCGCGGTTTGAAGGAAAATGTGATCATCGGCCGCCTGATTCCTGCGGGGACTGGGTTCAATGCCTATGAGGATGCTGGGGTTCAGGATGCGGCTTTTGATGGTGCTGTGTTTGATGACGAAATCCACGATTTGCAGGAGGATGTGGTGCTCGACGATAGATCGGCGCGCCGCGCTTATACGATCGAGAGCGGTTTCGAGATTGGGCGCGGGTCTGACATTGAGGTTGATGAGGATTTTGAGGATGTTGAGGTTGATGAGGACGATTTTGTCGCTGAGACTGATGATGATTCCTTAGGTGAAGTGGTCGATGACGATGACGATATCGGTTACGACTTCGACGAGGACGAAGACTAATCTCGTGTTTTGAGATTGCCGCGCAGCAAGCAATCAGAGTGAGCTGCGCGGAGATTTTTTGGTTCTTCGCGATCGCACGCCCCGAGAGCATGAGTTGAAAAATATTAAATTCTTTTTCTCAAAACTTAAAACTCAAAAGTCATAGCATTGTGCCATCGGCACATCCAAAAGAAGAAGGAATAAGGTAGGAAGTATTCGTCAGAAGGCATAAGTCAGAATTGGAGAAGAATTTATAATTCAAGAGTTTTAACGGTTTGTTAGTTCAAACAAAAAACTCTTTGTTCCTTCTTCCTTCTTCCTTCTTTCTTATTTCTTCTTCCTTCTTCCTTCGGTTCGCTCAGTCAGGGAGCAAAGCCTTGATCTGATTGACAAACTCTTGATGGTCTACCACAGGCTTAGAGATGTAACCGTCGGCACCGCTTTGATCCAGAAAGGTTTCTCTATCACCGGCCATCGCGTGAGCTGTTACCAAAATAATCGGCAGCGAGGCCGTTTGCGGGTCAGCTTTAAGCAGTTGAGTAATCTTGATGCCGTCAACAGCTTTTCCCTGGTACACGCTCCGCGAAAGAGACACATCCATTAAAATCAAATCAGCTTCGCCGTTCGCAGCAATCTGCATCACCTCTTCAACATTTTCCGTGTGCTTCACGGCTAAGCCCCCCCGCTTAGTCAGAATTTTGGAAAAAACCCGAGCATTAACCAAATCGTCCTCTACAATCAGAACGGTTTTCATAAATAAATATGGGAAGTATGGAAACTTTGCGACTTTAGTCCAAAGAAGAACACGGCACGGGGATTACATTCCCCGTCAAAAATGCAGAGTTTTTAGCGCCATCAGCCGGGAACCCTGCAAAACCCGTATTTATATCCTTGAGGTAGTAGGCGTGAGAGGGTGTACAGATGCCCTGAAGCATCCAGTACCATCATTTAGACTACTACACACAGACAGTTTAGTTGTTTTTTAGAAGGAGACCTGACACTGCCAGAGGCTCAAGATTCCCAGGTAATAGGTTTCTAGTATCCTCTGTTTCGGTCAAGCCTCTGGCTTGGAGTCCGGGATGTGTGACAATTATTTTCTTTCATGCTCTTAGAATAAAGCAATGTTTATTTATATACTCCCGCTGCTGCATTCGGAGTAGCGAATATAGCAGGGGATTTTGGGGGATTCCCAATTCTCGGTTTTGAGCATCGAGACTGCTCAAAAGATCTAGGCTTCCGTTGATCGAGGTGCGGTCTGACTCTCCCTCTGGCAAGGAGAGCTTTTGACTGCTGAATTTTTAAGGATCGGCATTTGTGAGCGATTATAAGGAAAAGCAGGACTGTGAATCAACCTTACTCACGGCTGAAGGTAAATAAACAGGTAGGCACAAATGAAGGCAACATAGAGGTTAGGGTAAGAGTGGAGAGTAAGAGGCAAGTGTTGCCCGTCTTCGGCACTCTGATTCTGCTTTCAGTAATTAAGTTGATTTTTATCCTCCCGCTGGGCGGTTTTGTCGGACTTTCGGTTTGCCTGCGGCAAACGCTTTTCACTGGAGACAGGCAACCTCAGCATTATTGACCGAGGCTGTCTTCACTCAGGAATTAACGGACACAAGGACTCATGGCTAAACAACTCAACCTACTTTCCGGGCAAGTAATTTCTACGCCTCTGCACGCCGAGATGCAGCAATCGTACCTCGAATATGCCATGAGTGTGATCGTCGGGCGAGCTTTGCCTGATGTCCGCGACGGTTTAAAACCGGTTCACCGTCGAATTTTGTACGCGATGCACGAACTCGGTCTGACGCCAGACCGACCTTACCGCAAGTGCGCCCGGGTAGTTGGAGATGTTTTGGGAAAATATCACCCCCACGGCGACCAATCGGTTTACGACGCTCTGGTGCGCATGGTTCAGGAGTTTTCGAGCCGCTATCCTTTGCTGGCGGGTCACGGCAATTTCGGTTCGGTGGACAATGACCCGGCTGCTGCTATGCGCTACACGGAAACTCGGCTGGCACCGATCGCCCACGAAGCTATGCTAACCCAAGTCGGCGAGGCAACTGTTGATTTTACTGGAAACTTTGACAGTTCGCAGCAGGAACCGACGGCGCTGCCTGCTCAGTTGCCGTTTCTGTTACTCAACGGCTGTGCTGGCATTGCTGTGGGGATGGCAACTAATATCCCGCCGCACAATTTGGGCGAGGTGGTAGACGGTTTAATCGCTTTGATTGAAAACCCTGAACTATCGGACGAGAAGTTGATAGAACTGATTCCGGGTCCTGATTTTCCCACAGGAGGGGAAATCGTCGCTACAGAGGGCATTGTTGACGCCTACACTAAGGGTCGAGGCAGCATTTCGGTCAGGGGTGTGGCCGGGGTGGAAGAGGTGCCCGGTAATCGCAAGGTGCGCACTAAAACGGCGATCGTGGTGACGGAGTTTCCGTTTCAGGTAAATAAGGCTGCTTGGATTGAAAAGGTGGCGGAGTTGGTCAATTCCGGCCGGCTCGACGGTATTTCTGATTTGCGTGACGAGAGCGATCGCGAAGGCATTCGAGTTGTGGTTGAACTCAAGCGGGAATTTACCCCAGAAGCGGTTCTGGCTCGCCTTTACCAACAAACTGACCTGCAAACAAATTTTGGCGCGATTTTGCTGGCAATTGTCAACGGTCAACCGCGACAGTTGACGCTGAGACAATTGTTGCAGGAATTTCTCGATTTCCGGGAAGTGACTCTTACCCGCCGCTACAATTACGAGTTGCAGGCAGCAGAACGCCGATGTCACATTGTCCAAGGCTTAATCTTGGCTTTGACCAATATCGATACCGCGATCGACATTCTCAGAAATTCTCCTGACGGCACTACTGCTAAGCAAACTTTGCAAGTTCGCCTCAATTTGAGCGAAATTCAAGCTGATGCTATTTTGGCGATGCCGATGCGCAGGCTGACTGGTTTGGAAAGGCAAAATTTGCAGTCTGAGTTTGATGAGTTGATGGCTAATATTCAAGAATTGCAGCGGTTGTTGAGCGATCGGCGCGAACTTTTGAAGGCTTTAAAGAAGGAATTTCGATCGCTCAAACGCAAGTACGCTGACCCCCGCCGCACTAAATTCGCCAATGGAACCGGACGCGCAGCCAACGCCGAACCACAATTTTCTGGTAAGAAAAATTCTGCGGTGAAGCAGTTGTCGCCGGCAACGATTCAGCCTAACTTATTGCCCGTTCTAGAAGCAGAGGAAACTATTGTTGAATTTTCGCACAAGCAGTACGTGCGGCGCTTGCCGACCGGGGAAAAGCCACGCTCGAAAAGTCGCGAAAAATCGGTTTCAGCTTTAGAAAAAAATGAAGATTTTATTGTGACGGCAGATCTAACGAAAACCGATCGCACTTTGGTCGTCTTAACTCCTAACGGCAAGGCTTACCCGCTGAAAGTCGCCGATATTCCTAGTAGTAGCGCCAAAGACCGGGGAACGCCGATCGTTAGTTTGTTGTCGCCGAGTGCTACTAAAGATAGTGCCGGTCGCGCTTTGTCGGAAATCACAGTTGCACACTTTATTTTGCCGGAAAATTCGGAAGCTGCCGATTTAGTAACTCTGACTCAGCAAGGGAAAATTAAGCGCTTGCCGATGCAGGAATTTGCTGATTTGACTAATCGCGGCGTTACTGTTGTTAAACTCAAGGAGGACGATCGGCTGCGCTGCGCGAGTCTGGCTAAAGTCGGCGAGCAAGTGGCGATCGCTACTTCAGGAGGCCGAGTCCTCCGGTTTGAGATTGATGACGAACAACTGCCACCAATGGGCCGCAGCGCCCAGGGTTCTCAAGTAACCAGGTTGCGGAAGCAGGAAGAGTTGGTGGGTTGCATAACTCTCGACCCGGACGACAG
Organism: Microcoleus sp. F10-B2; assembly: GCF_036704965.1. NCBI lineage: Bacteria > Bacillati > Cyanobacteriota > Cyanophyceae > Oscillatoriales > Microcoleaceae > Microcoleus > Microcoleus sp. F10-B2. The sequence continues at coordinate 19,939 of NZ_JAUBTB010000068.1, forward strand.
TCTGGTACTATTTTCCGAGTTGGGTTGGGCAAAACGAATGCCTGCAGGTTCTGTCAGACTTACTAACCGGGGCGAAATTGGCACTCAAGCTTTTCGTTTCTCAGAACCTAAAGATGCTTTAGTTGGCTTGCTGCAGGCTGTTCCGGGTACGGATGTTAAACTTTTTACTAATTCTGGCCGCCTGCTGCGATCGGCTATTGATGCTATAGCTTTTTGGGGGAAAGATGCTGCGGGCGATCGAGTTTTTGACCTCAGTCCGGGTGAAAAAATTATCAAAGTTATCAGCAGTCAATAGTGATTAGTCATTGGTCATTATTCGCTGTGCCTCGATTGAGACTTGGCCTTGTTACCTTCGACCAATTCTATTCCCCATTAAGCCTTGTTCCCAGGCTCTGCCTGGGAATACATACCCGGAGGCTCTGCCTCCAGTTCCCCAATCTAAAATCTAAAATCTAAAATCTAAAATTGTTTGATGGCGCAAGTTGTATTAGAAAATATCTACAAAAGTTTTCCGCTCCGCCAAGGAGAACAGGAAAAAGAAGCAAACAGCGTCGCAGAAAGTGTCTCGCCTGCGGCCGATCGCCCTTCGTCTAACAGCGTTTTGCGGCGCATTAACCTGACGGTCGAAGACGGGGAATTCATGGTGCTGGTGGGGCCTTCTGGCTGCGGAAAAAGCACTTTGCTGCGTTCGATCGCCGGTTTGGAAGTTTTGACGGCCGGCAATATTTGGGTGGGCGATCGGCTCCTTAACGATTTGCCTCCTAAAGACCGAGATATCGCTATGGTATTTCAAAATTATGCTCTCTATCCTCACTTAACAGTTTACGATAATCTCGCCTTTGGATTGCGCCGCTCGGAAAGGGAGAAGGAAGAAGGAAGAAGGAAGAAGGAAGAAGGAAGAGGGAAGAAGGAAGAAGGAAGAGGGAAGAAAGTAGAAGGGATAAGGGGGAAGATACAAGGGGAAGAAGGAAGCATCCAGACTATAGAAAAAATTAGGAATAAGATAGAAGAAGTTATTAAGGATTTAGCTTCTAATTCTTTTAAAAATCCTCTAAATTATCCTTTGTTTGAGGATTTTTTAGGAGGAGCGACTCGCAAGCTGCCTCCGGGTTTGCGCTATTTGTCGGAACGGGAAAAAGCCGTAGGAAAACGAGTGCGGGAGGTAGCTGAATTATTGCAAATAGAATCTCTTTTAAATCGCTTGCCCAAACAACTTTCGGGAGGGCAAAAGCAGCGGGTAGCTTTGGGCAGGGCGATGGCTCGAAATCCTGAAGTTTTTTTGATGGACGAACCGCTATCTAATCTTGATGCGAAATTGAGGGCCCAAACTCGATCGCAAATTGTGCAGTTGCAGCGACAGTTGGGAACTACAACTATTTATGTGACTCACGACCAAACTGAGGCGATGACTATGGGCGATCGGATTGCTATTATGAATAGAGGCCAGCTTCAGCAAGTAGCTCAACCTCTAGAGCTTTACAACAAGCCGGCTAATTTGTTTGTTGCTGAGTTTATCGGTTCTCCGCCGATGAATTTCTTGTCGGTGCAATTTAGTGCTCCGCTGTTGATTTCTCACCCGCAATTTCGCTTTACTTTACCCGATATTTGGGCAAAAAGTCTACAAAAATATGACGGGCGTGGGCTAATTTTGGGCATTCGGCCGGAACATCTGAGCATTCACCCTCCTGCTACCAAAAATCTTTCGGTACAAGTGGAAATTGTAGAGGCTTTGGGACACGAAACTTATTTGCGGGTCTGTTTGACGGATGCTCCGGCCGTGCGGATGCAAGTGCGGGTTCCTCCTGAGCGATCGATCCGAGTTGGCGAGGAGCTTTGGCTGGCCATCGCCCATGACAAAATTCACTTGTTCGACCCCGATACCGAGTTGGCTATTTTTCCTGTTAGGTAAAATCATCAAGGTCGATCGACCGCTGTCACATATCCCAATATCCACAACTTTGCACTTTTTTCAAGTCGTTGTTATATTAATTTACATAAGCCTTACAAAAGTTAACGAAAGGAGTTGGCACTATGCAAGAACCAAAACGCAACGCTTGGAACTGGGGCTTCAGCGAAGGAGCCGAAAATTGGAACGGTCGTTTGGCGATGATTGGTTTTTCTGCCGCTGTCATCATCGAATTGGTTTCCGGTCAAGGCCTGCTTCACTTTTGGGGCCTGATGTAATTTTCTAGTTAAGACTTTTGTGACACTGCAAAGCTTGGGAGTTCCGTAACGGACTCCCTAAATTTTGACAGCGCAATTTAGGCAGCAAATAACCACTTGCTCCGTGCAGTTAGGAGCATAAACTTTAACAGCTATAGCTGAAACCGGGGCGGGGGGTCTCCCCCCCAAAAAAAAGAGTGCGAATCACTCTTTTGGGTGATGCTAGACAATTACTCTAGCGGATATATTCCTTTAAGATGCTGTTGCGGTTGGGATGGCGCAACTTCCGCAGGGCTTTAGCCTCGATTTGGCGAATTCGCTCGCGAGTGACGTTAAAGATTTGACCAATTTCCTCCAAGGTCTTCATCCGTCCGTCATCTAAGCCGTAGCGCAGCCGCAGTACATCCCGTTCTCGGGGGCTGAGAGTATCCAAAACGCTTTCCAAGTCTTCCCTGAGCAAGTTTTTTGAGACTTGATCTTCTGGTGTTTCCCCGTCGGATTCAATAAAGTCTCCCAGACGCGAGTCTTCCTCTTTGCCGATCGGAGTTTCTAGAGAGATTGGCAACTGTGCGGACTTAGCAATGAACCGCAACTTCTCGATCGTCATCTCCATGCGGGTAGCAATTTCTTCTTCAGTAGGCTTGCGACCCATTTCCTGAGACAGGAGTTTGGTAGTTTTTTTGATCCGCGAGATGGTTTCGTAAAGGTGAACCGGCAGGCGGATAGTCCGGGATTGGTCGGCAATTGCCCGAGTAATGGCTTGACGTATCCACCAAGTTGCGTAGGTAGAAAACTTGTAGCCTTTTTCGTGATCGAATTTTTCAGCGGCCCGGATCAGACCCAAAGAGCCTTCCTGAATCAAATCTTGGAAAGACAAACCGCGATTCATGTATTTTTTGGCGATCGACACCACCAAACGCAGGTTTGATTGCACCATTTTCTCCTTTGCCCGCCGACCGACGTGGAGTCGGTGACGGAATGCAGGTAGTGCCATATCTACAGCATTCGCCCATTCATTGTCTTTGGGTTCGCGGTCTAACTCTTCGAGAAGTTGTTCTCGAACTCGCTCTAATTCGAGCAAATCTGCAATCTTGCGAGCCAGTTCAATCTCTTCATCGGCTCGCAGCAGCCGAATCCGACCGATTTCTTGCAGGTAAAGACGAATAGAGTCTTCGGTATAATGCTTCTTCTTTGCCTGAGCCCGACGGCGGGCTTTGACACCTTTGCCAGATTTAGTGTCGTCCTCCTCAGATTGAGAGTCTAGAAAATCTTCCCTATCGTCTTCTTCGTCGATAAAGAGTTCCAACTCGTTTTCTGGTAGAACGCTTTCGGCGTTCCGAAGCAACTCGATTGTTTCCATTTCGGGTTTAAGTGTGGTTTCGAGTACGGTGTTAGCCTGGATCATGCCGCCTTCCTCATGCTCCTGAATTGAAGAATAAATAACAGTGGAATAGTGTCTGTTTGTAGTTTAGACAAGTTAGCCAATATTGGCATTCCCGCAGCAAAAAATAGTGGGATTTTCGGTCTGCTAACTGAATCTGTTACCGAAACTGCACCAGTTTTACGAGTCAAAGTTTGAGTTCTGGTTTGAATGAGCGAGCGCCTTCAATTAATCGCTGACTTGAACGTCGCGACCTCGAATTGAGCGTGGGGCTTTTTCTTTTGCAGCGAGTTACCGCATCATCTGCGATACCTTGCCCTCAGAAGCGAACCCAGAGATGCGAGCGATCGCACCTTCAAAAATAGTGGCTTTTTTACTCGGTACTTCGAGCTTTTACCCGTACAAGTTTTCCGGCACTGAACCCTCTAACTTTTGTGTTTGAGGTGTCGAACTTTTGATTCGCCTGCTGCTTTCACTCTGGTTGTCAGACGTCACAGTTGCACGGCAAATTTTCGCCACCTTGGATGCGGGTCTGCTGCCTCAAATGCAACAACAGAAGGTCGAAGTACCTAAGGGTGAGAATCGGATCTTGCAAAGACCTTTCCGATTGTAGCCTTTCTCACAAAAAATGGAAGTTGTTTTCCGTTTTTTGTCAAGAACTAGGAAAACTTTGTCAGCTTAGCTTGACAATACTAACTCATTTCCGGCTCTGCTAAATCCTGAGAATGCCCAGCAAAAACTTTGGCACGATCGAACGGCGCTGTTTTCTGCGCGTATCTGGGTGAACGGCTGCGACGTAGTTGGCCAGACAGTTAGCAGACAATTTTTGACTTGCCGGAATTGAGACCAATACAATTCGTGTAGATGCACCCATCTTTACCCTGTTTCCCTGAATAGAATCATACGAAATCTGCGATTGAATAAAGCTCGTAGCTTTAGTTGTAAAGTCGGCAACTCTGGATTAGAGACCGACGATGACCCCAAATGAAGCGTTGCGGGTTTAGTAGTGCAACAGGGGCTTTCATTGTTAAGTTAGCTCAAATCTCAGAAATTGGGTTTAATTTTGACGTTAAATCACATTAAGTTCTTAACGTCACTTTCTTATTTAAGCAGTTTGACACGAGTTTGTCGCGTCAGCGACAAAAACCACCCGGATAAATTCTACTGACAGTTAACCCGGTGCGCAACTCCAGGCTGCCGACTTCTCTAAAATTTGTTGGCTTTCGGCTCGCACTTGCGCGATCGCACTTTCTCACAAGCAACACAATTTGGCATCTTCCGGAAGTATAACTTCACAATTCCTTTAAATATATAGTGACAGTGTAAAGATTCAATAAATTCCTTCCATCAATTTTAGGTAGCATTCCCGAATTGTCTTGATAATTTCCAGCAGACGCAACAAAAGGCACAGGGGGCGTTGCTGCAACTGCCGACAGATGATAAATCCCCAAGGGAAGGAAAATTTACCCCATTAGCGATGTGGTTGTTATTGTTGGAGAAGGCATAAGGAAGCATCTCAATGAAAGCATCCAACCTAGAAATTGGAGTTTTGAGGCCCGAGGCAGAAGGAAAGAGGAAAAAGGAAGGAGCCAAAAGAAGTATTTTTACAAATATGAGATGCTCCCAGGCATAAGCAGCAGGGTGCGCTTAAAGATGTGGAGGGGTAGGACGCTGGTGCGATCGCTAAAAGTTTGGTTATTATTTACAGGGTGTCCTCCGAAAGCGCGGATCTAGGTTTGATCTCTAAATCATTCATCGCGCTCCTAGCTCAGCAATGACGAACTCGAAAATTGTCTATAAAGTTGATTATACCTGCTTACTCTTGATGCTTTCTAATAAACCTTGACAAAAGACCTGGAAGCTTTTAGAGCGATTGGATTTAGGATTCATATATTGAGAAATATCGCTAGAGGCTTTATATTTCTCTAGTCCTCCCGGATGATATCCAGCTTTTTGCAGGACTCTTTCCAAAGCCTCCCATGTACCCCCTTTAATAGCATCGGGGTCGCGATATTTTTGTTGACTAGCTAAATTGGCAGAGACTTTAGGATAAGCTTGGCAAATTGCTTCAACATCGCCGAAAAACCACGCTTCTAATTCTTCAACTACAATTCGATTTAAGACTTGGAATGATTTATCTTTTTGACAGGAAGATTTAGTGATTAATCCCGATGATATTGCCATTATTTCTAGTTGTTGTTTTAATTAGAGACCATCTTCTCTATCTTCATCTATTAAAATAACAATTTTCCAATCAGGCGGAAGCCATGCTTGATAACCTTTCAAACGGTTAGGCAATTTAGCCAGTAAATCTGTTTTTCCTCGAAAAGCATGAATTTTATAGGTAACAGTCGATGGCAATATTTTGGGTACAATCTGGGTTAAAGCTGATTCTAGTGATACTTCTTCCACTAAAAACTCAAGATGCAAAATGCTCACCTTCTCTTTATTTTAAGTTGAAAATCCTTCCGGTGCACTAGCATTTTTAAGCGGATTTCCCACATCAAAAAAATCTTCCATCCACAGCGAACCCAGTAATGCACCGTGTTCCATAAATTGTTTAACTCCCTGCATATCTGCGGTTCTTTTTGCTTGAGTAAAACCCTTCTCATCTCGATATAATACCCATAATTCTTCTGGCATCAAACTATCCACAAAAAAGGGAGAATGGGTTGTCACCATTAATTGAGTATTCGCAGAAGCAGCACGACATTCTTCTGCAAGCTGAGGTAATAATCGCGGATGTAAATGATTTTCTGGTTCTTCTATTCCAACTAATTGCGGGGGATTGGGGTCAAATAATACTATCAAATAAGCTAAGAGCTTTAACGTACCATCGGAGGCAAATTTTGCGAGAATTGGATGAGAAAAAGGAGCATCTTTAATTTCCAACAAAAGTCGGCCATCCTGCATGATTGAGGCTTCGACTTTTTCGAGGCGTGGAATACGAACAGAAAGGGTTTTTAGTATTTCTTCTAACCGTTGGGGATGTTGTTCTTTTAGGTATTGGATAACATTGGGTAAATTGTCACCAGTGGGGGACAATCTTTCCTGTGCACCTGCTTCGGGAAGGCTGCGGGTATTATCGGCGGTTAAATAAGATAAATACCAACCTGTAATAAAGCGTCTTAATGCGCTGACGCGAGGATGTTTGGCAAATTGTCCTAATGTATTTACTGCTAATAATTCAGGTGATGCCAGTTGTTCGGTAATCCTTTCGCCTTCTTCATCAGGACTTTCGCCACTAATGACTTGTCCTTCGCCTTTCTTGAAGTCTAAAAACCGAAAAGGTTTACCTTGGATGGCTCGCCTCCACTGTAACGATTCTTCAGCGATGAAAGGACGATTATTTTCTTCATCTATGGCGAGATGATAAGTAATTAACGGGGATTTGTATGTCTCTCTATATTTTAATTCAATAATAATGTAGCCTGTACTATCTCTGGTTCGTAATTCTCGAAATCTGCCCCTTCTATCCCATGCTTTTCTGAGACTTTCATTGAAACATTCAGACAGGAAAGCAAAAAAATCAAAAATAGTTGATTTGCCGCTACCATTAGGTCCAAAAAGCACAGTTAAGGGGGTAATTTTTTTAAGTTCTAGATTATGTAAAGCTCGGTAATTTTGGATTTTAAGATATTCAATACGGGGAATATTTTTCATGATTTTACCTCCTTAACTCTACTTGGTGTTTCTTGGATAAGTAGGTCGTTTTAATTGGGAGCATCTCATATTTGTAAAAACACTTCTTCTGGCTCCTTCCTTCTTCCTCTTTCCTCCTGCCCCGCAGCCTCGGGCCTCCTGCCTTAAAACTCCAATTTCTAGCTTAACTGCAAAAGTGAGATGCTCCCTTTTAATTAAACCTAAAACGCTTTTTCGTTAGATTCCCGACTTCTCAAAGAAGTCCGGAATCTGGGTGTTTGGTTTTTTGAGATTGTGCTACAGAAAAATGATTACTGATTCCGCAAGCGAGGGTTAACAAACTCGTTTAATCCTTCCCCCACCAAAGACAATCCCACGACCATTAAAGTCATCGCCAAACCGGGAAACAAAGCCGTCCACCAAATGCCAGTAGGTAGCGCATCTAAAGCTAAACGCAAGTCGTGTCCCCATTCGGGAGTTGCTTCGGGAAGCCCTAATCCCAGAAATCCCAAACCTCCTAATGTTAAAATTGCATCGGCAGCGTTGAGCGCAAACAGCACCGGTACGCTCTGAATCACATTCAGAAACAGGTAACGCGAAAGCACTGTCCAAGTGTCAGCACCCATTGCTCGCGCGGCTTCGACAAACAATTCGGTTTTGACGCTGACGGTGTGATTCCTGACGACGCGGTAGTATTGAGGGATGTAGGAAATGCTCAGGGCGATCGCAGCATTCAAAACTCCTTTTCCCACTACAAACGCTAGGGTCAAAGAAAGCAGCAGCCCCGGCAAAGTATAAATTGTATCCATTAAAAATAACAACACTCGATCGAGCTTACCGCCCAAATAACCGCTAACCAAACCCAGCGGCACACCGATAAACAAACTCAAAGCAGTGGCTAAAATTACCACTTGCCAAGCAGCCCGAGAAGCAAACAGCGTGCGGGAAAACACATCGTAGCCGCTGCGGCTAGTACCAAACCAATAATTCGCCGACGGCGGTTCGTGGATGGGGTTAATCAAAGCCTCGGTAGGATTTTGCAGCCATCCCCAAGCTTGCATAGCTGGAGACAAGGTAGCTACCAATATAAACACGGCAGTTATTGTCAAACCTGCCCACATCATTTTCATGGACAGGCTTGACGGTGAGGCACTGTTGAGAAATCGCGGCAGTCGGAGGCGGCTTTGAGCCATAATGACGATCGACCTATATAAGACTTTTCGATTTTAGTAGCACTCAGGCGAAAAAACCCGGAACAGTCAAAAATCCTCTTTCTCATTCGCCAAACACTCGCGACAAACCGGGTTTTTTCGCGCGATGGGGCTAAAAAAAAATCGGTTTTTTCCCTGCACGGGACTGGCGCGCAGGGGAGAAACCGGTTTTTTGGCAGGTGGGACGCAAGTTGAGTTGAGGTTAAATCTCTTGGCAAACCTCAAATCTAAACTCGATCGAATTCCTACAAATTACTGGCAATTAACTCGCGGTACTGGCTTTTCGGCTTAACTCCCTTGAGCTCAGCTATCAAATCTTTGTCTTTGAAATACTGAATCGTCGGCGTACCAATCACGCCAGCATTTTCAGCAATTTCTGGATCTTCTTCGATGTCAATTTCCACATAATGGATTTTGCCCTCGAACTCATCTACTACTTTGCTCAAAATCGGCTTGAGGCTGTGGCAAGGCCCGCAACTCGGAGATGCATATTTGACCACAATCAGTCGATCGCTATCGTGGAACAACTTCCGCAAAGCATAACCTCCTTCGTGGCGCGTATCTTTGATATCAAAGTTCTCGCTGGTTTTGCGTACTTTTTGAGCTTCCGGCGCTGCTGTGGGTTGCTCGGATTCCTCGGTTTGGTGGAATTCCTGAGCTAAACCCTTGACTGACAGCCAACGTTCTGCCAGCATCGCCCCCATACAGCCGCTGCCGGCGGCGGTAATTGCTTGGCGAAACTCGTGGTCTTGTACGTCGCCGACTGCGTAAACTCCCTCGACGCTGGTTTCTACCGAGCCGTGTTTGGTGGCGATATAGCCTACTTCGTCGAGTTCTAGCTGACCTTGGAACAGTTGAGTGTTGGGAGTGTGACCGATCGCGTAAAACAATCCTTTCACCAGCAAATCGCTTTCGGCGCCGGTCTCGATATTTCTAATTCTCACCCCGTCCATTTTGCCACCAGCTTCGCCCAAAATATCCACTGCTTCGGTGTTCCAATGCACCGTAATTTTGGGATTGCTCAGCACTCGGTCTTGCATAGCTTTGCTGGCGCGCATCCGATCGCGCCGCACCAGCATGTGTACGTGAGAGCCGTATTTTGTCAAATAAATAGATTCTTCCGCTGCTGTGTCGCCCGCGCCGATGACAGCTAATTCTACTCCTTTAAAAATTGGGGTAGCGCCGTCGCAAATCGCACAGGCAGAAATGCCGTGACTCCAAAATACGTGTTCGCTAGGCAGCCCCAGCCTTTTCGCCGTCGCGCCTGTAGCGATTACTATCGTGTGGGTTTTAATTTCTCTGTCTTCCGATCGCACTGTAAACGGACGCTTGGTCAAATCCACCGAAATTACATCTTCTGTGTATAATTCGGCACCCCAGCGCACTGCTTGAGCTTTCATTCGATCCATGAGTTCCGGCCCGGTGATGCCTTCGGGGAAACCGGGGAAGTTTTCGACTTCTGTGGTGGTCATCAGTTGACCGCCGGGGATGCCTCCCGTTTGGTAGCCTTCAAAGACTACGGGTTTGAGGTTTGCTCTCCCGGCGTAGATTGCTGCGGTGTAGCCTGCAGGCCCTGAGCCGATAATTACTAGGTTTTCTACGGTTTCGTTGGTCATAGCTATTTACTTAAACTCATAACGACTTCGTTTTACTAATTATAGCAGAGTTCTAGCTTGGGGTGGATTCGATTATTTATTGGGCGCTCGACCATACTTACTATTTTTGAGGGGAAAAGGGCGATCGGGACAAGTCAAGCGGCTTTGATAAGCAAAAGCAATAGAATAGTTATTTTCGTTTTAAATGTTCAATCACTTGCCGAAAACTCCCAAAATTACCATCATTGACTATTGATTCTATTCTCATTTATTTGACGTATTTGCGCCGTTTGAGCTATTATCGGATTTTGATACTCCAGGGGCATTATGACTAATTTGACATTTGTAGCCTGAAACCTTTTAAATTCGTAAAATCAACAACTCAGAAAATGTAATATCTACAAATTTTTATGCAAAATACGCATTTGATGAGTTAAGAATTGTAAGCAAAATTTAGGGTAATTTGACAAACTACTGTTTTTGTGATATGGCAGGGGCGATGGGGGAATTTAGGATTAAGATTTTTAACCGCAGATGTAGGCGGATTAACGCGGATTAACGCTGATAAGATGGAATTTTGCTTTTTAAACTGGTGGATAAAATCAAGATATTGTTTGTGTGCAGTCAGAATAAGTGGAGGAGTTTGACTGCCGAGAAGATATGCCAGAAGGTTAGTGGCTACAGTGTGCGATCGGCTGGAACGGAAAAAGGTGCAAGAATTAGAGTAACTGAGGGTTTGCTGGGCTGGGCGGATTTGATATTTGTGATGGAGAAGAAGCACGGCGATCGACTTCGCAGAAAATTTCCCGAAAGTCTCGAAGGCAAGAAAGTTATTTGCCTGCAAATCCCGGACAATTACGAATATATGGAACCGGAGTTAGTCGAGCTTTTGCAGGCGAAACTGAACCCCTACATGGAAATGCCAGAGAACGAGATAAATTTTATGCAGCGAGTTTTGGAACCGGAAGTGATGGATTCCTTGGAAGAGGCGATCGAATACGATTCGATGGATTTTGCTGAGGTTAATGCTGCTTTTGCTCAGAGTGCTGCGGCGTTGGGGCCGGTTTTTGGAAACGTTTTGGATGCGGGGACGGGTACGGCGAGAATCCCGATCGCCCTTTGTCAACTGCGGCCAGCATGGAAATTGACTTGCATCGATTTGTCGGCAAATATGCTGAAAGTCGGGGCCCAAAATGTGGAAAAGGCGGGCGCGCGATCGCAAATCAGTCTCGAATTAATTGATGCTAAGGCAATGCCTTACCCTGACAACTATTTTGACATGGTGATTTCCAACAGCATTATCCACCATTTGCCCGATCCGCTGCCGTTTTTGCAGGAAGTCAAGCGGGTGTTGAAGCCGCAGGGAGGAATTTTTTTGCGGGATTTGCTGCGACCGGAAAAAGCGGAAATCAGGGATAATTTAGTCAAGCTTTATGCGGGAGATTGCAACGCGCATCAGAAGCAGTTGTTCAGCGATTCGCTACAGGCGGCATTTACGCTGGATGAAGTTGAGGAGACGATCCAAAATGCCGGGTTGGATGGGTTGAGGATTTATGAATCTTCGGACAGACACTGGACGGCAGAACGTGCTTGGCGCGAGTCTTTGTAGGCGCGGGACGATCGCCCGATATATCTCCTATTCATAAAATTCTTAGACTCGTGACTCCCAAGTTTTCGGCTCTCGCTTGCTGTGAAATATCGCGAGAACTACAATTTGCTCTGGTTCAACACGGTAGTAAATTAAGTAGGGAAACTTTTGCACGACAATCCGCCTCATTTCTTGGAAAACAATTGAGTAAGCTTCTGGCGTCGCGCTAATTCGATCGAGTGCTTCTTCTACATGATTGAGAAACTCTACTCCAAGTCCTGCACTTTGTTGCTCGTACCAATCAACAGCCTCATCAAACTCTTCCTGTGCAGCCGGACGCAGGACAATAGAAAGGCTCACTGTTGCAACCTCGCCATTGTTCTAGCTTTTACTTGTTTCCAAGAAATAACCGCATTGGGGTTTGTTTCGTGGTCTAGCAGGCGGCGAGATAGCTCTATCCTTTGAGATTCAGTTAATTCAAGATGTTCGGGATCGGCGCTTATGCTGTCCCATATCGCTTGTACTAAGCGAATTCTGTCATTAACGCTCAAACTAATAATTTCTGCAAGAGTACCAGCGAGATCCATAGCTTAAAAATGCGTCACAGCTAAATACTTTTCCACATTTTATCGCAAAGATTGCTGGAAAGGAGCGATCGCACCTCCCCAGCTATCCGCCGTACCGTTGCGCGATCGCTTCCCAACTCAAAACTACTCTACGAGCGATCGCCCGGATCGAACACGACTATTAGGCGAGCATCCGGCAGTAACTGCCGCAAAATGCGGATCTGACCGTCTGCATCCGACCAACTGCGAAACCGACCCACGACGCTTCTTTGTAAATTGGGCAGCAGGCGAACAATAATCCAGGAATTCAGACGCTGTTTGTAAGGCATAATCGATTCATGCTCCTTTCCAAAGGGGTTTTAGAGCCAGTCCTTGTACTTTCCACGGTTCTGGGCTGGCTATTAAACATATTGTCTAATCAATTTATTGTTTATATAAGATGCTTAAGCATCTTATATAAAAAATGTGCGATCGAGGTTATGCCGAAAAAGCCCGTTCCGCGACCTGAAAATGAAGAGTCGCATTTGAAGAAGCTCAGGGAAGAACTGGAGATGAGTCAGGAAGATTTGGCGCGAGAGCTTGGCGTTTCGTCGCAAACAATCAGCCGTTGGGAGTTGGGAAAGAACGTGCCCACGTTCACCGTCAAGCAGATGAAAGCTTTAGAGAAATTGCTGGCTAGCATCGGGAGGTCGATCGGCGACTTGCCAGACAATCTGTAATGGAAACCATGAAACAAGCCCACGGATAAATCTGCGGGTCGCTTTTTCCAATCTAAAATCTAAAATCCAAAATCACTCGATGACTTGCCAGACAATCTGTGATGGCAACCATGAAATAAGCCCACGGATAAATCTGCGGGTCGCTTTTTCCAATCTAAAATCTAAAATCCAAAATCTAAAATCACTCGATCGCGCCCTAGGTCTTTAGCTTGATAAAGCGCGCGGTCTGCCGCTGCAATCAAGCTTTTTTGTGCTGCGGACGATCGGGGAACCGTACTCGCTACCCCCAAACTCAGCGTCACGACAGAACACACCTCCGAATTAACGTGTTCGATTTCTAGTTCTTCGATCCACACTCGAATTTTCTCTGCAATCCAGACAGCTATTTCAGGCGAAGTCCGAGGCAAAATTACTGCAAATTCTTCGCCTCCGTAACGGGCTACCAGAGCATCGCCCGAAACTTCGCCTGTTGAGTAATTTACGGCTGCCAAAATAGCTTGGGCTACCTGCTGCAAGCAAGCATCTCCCGCCTGATGTCCGTAAGTATCGTTGTATTTCTTAAAAAAGTCAACATCGCATAAAATTAAAGATATTTCTGCTGCTGCTTCTCCCAATTCTTGCCATTTTTTCTCTAAGTATTCGTTAAAACAGTGGCGGTTGGCAACCTGAGTTAAGCCATCTAAGTTGGCAAGGCGATACAATTCTGAATTAGCTGCTTTTAATTTAGAATTAGCTGCTTCTAGCTCGGATTTAGTGAGCGCTAAATTGTAATAAAGTTCGCTCATAAACCAAGTAGCTTGTTGGTGGATTTGGGATAAAGCTACCCACAGTTGATGCACGTCTAACAATCGGTAAACTTGAGGTTCTAACTGCACAACAATTGGCTCGTAAAGCAGTTCCGGCGGTCGCTGCACTGCTCGCTGAGCTGCCAGGACAATTAAGGCTACTCCTGGTAAAATTAAAATATCGGTTTGAGCTATTTGATACAAGGCTATAATCGGTCTGCAAGCAAATATATCTACTCCGTAAGGGCGGCTCATGCGTTCCATAAATCGCCGACGGGATATCATCCCTAAAAATTCCCCATTTACGGTCAAGATAACTCCCGGAAGCAGCGGGTGAGCTTGAAAAAACCGGGCTACTTCTTTGGCTAGGGATGAAGCTTCAACTTGAAAATTGAATACAGCCAGATCCTTAAGAGTAGACTCTAAAGATAAATTTTTTGGTAGTTTTTCTGGCGAGTTAGATGGCGGGATAAATTCAACAGACACAGCGCAGATCCGAATAAATAAATAATAAAGAAGCAACAAAGCTAGTGTCAGATATTAACTTATACTAACATTTATTTATGAGCAGTCACTGTATTCTTGACTACACTGTTTATTTCAAGGGATAAGCTGCTGCGTTAGCTTCTGCCTTGCCTGCACTGCATTGCATTGATTCATCCTCACTCAATTAGAGATTTATTGAATTATTCTCAATTTTTTACGGTTGGCTTTTTGCTACGTAAAATTTTTTTCAGCGCCATTCCTTAACTCATTCACTGCCCACACAAACTCAAGAAACCAGGTTTTGAAACCGGGTCGAAGCTGTAACGAGGTTTTGCGTAAAAAAAACGTAGTCTTTGCCTCTGTTCTCAATTCAAAACTCAAAACTCAACATTCCCTCACCACCCCCAAGTTCCTGGCCCTCCCTTAAACGGGCCGACAATATCTTTGGTAATCCAGCCACCGTAAAAATCCCCTGGTTGAGATTGCACTAATTCCCCGTCCACATAACAGGCATCCATCTGGCTCGGATAAAAAGCCACATAATCTTTAATAGCTGCAAAAACCTGATTGGGATTGGGATAAAACCAAGCAGCATTTACTACTTCTTTCGACTCTACCGTCACAGTGTAATAACCGGCTTGTCCCTTCCACTCGCACCAAGAACCTCGTGAAGTTTTGTGCAAATATTCCATTTTGATGTCATCGGGGCAGATATAGTAGGCAGGAGGGTGGCTTGTCTCCAATACCCGCTGAGGACGGCGCGTGTCGGCGATCGTCACTCCATTAAAAATTATCTGTACGTGTTTGGTCGATTCCTCAAGGCGAGGGGGACGCGGGTAATCCCAAACAGACTCTTGACCAGGGCCGGGCTCTATTCGATCGAAGTTCATTTGCACAATCTCCCCTGCAAAAAAAACACTTAGCGACTTAGCATTACAATTTAATGTACCCTTAATCGAGTCGCTGCTTCAGAGCAAACCAGCTTTTCTCCACTCTTGGTAATATGAGTATTCGCGGTATAGATGTTTCCGACTACCAGCCCAACGTCAATTGGCCAGCCGTTGCGCGGGATGGTATTACCTTCAGTTTTGTCAAATCGACCGAAGGTGCAACGTTCGTTGCCCAAACTTTCGCTCGCAATTGGGCGGCGATGAAAGCGGCCGGGATTCAACGCGGTGCTTACCACTTTTTTCAACCTGCAAGCAGCATTCAAGGACAAATAGATTTGTTCTTGAAAACTGTAAAACTCGAAGCGGGGGATTTGCCGCCAGTCTTGGATGTGGAAACTACAGGCGGTTTGAGTGCGGATCAATTGTGCGATCGAGCGGCAATTTGGTTAGAAGCAGTCGAAAAAGCCACCTTGATGCGGCCGATTATCTACACTTACCCCGGTTTCTGGGACAACCTGAGGACAACACGGTTTGCCGATTACCCGCTGTGGATTGCTCACTATACCACTGCTGAGGAACCTTGGGTTCCCGGCGGCTGGAAAACTTGGACTTTTTGGCAGTACAGCGACAGTGGCAGCGTGTCGGGCGTATCGGGCAATGTAGACACCAATATTTTTGAAAGCGTCCGAGAAGGCGCCGTAAGTTATAAAGTTGCAGACATCCAGAAGGAATTAAGAATTAAAGGTTTCTATCAAGGCGCGATGGACGGCAAATTTGGAGCTACCACCACAGCGGCGCTCATCTCGTTTCAGAAATCTCAAGCTCTCAATCCAGACGGCATTGCCAGCCTCAAAACCTGGGCAGCTTTGATGCGAAAATCTCCCAAAGTAATTGTTCCCCCTCCAGCCCCGACACCCACTCCGCAGCCGACTCCTTCTCCGACTCCCACTCCCATATCAGACGTGCGGCTGACTCAGGTATTCTCGTCTTATCAAGCTAAGGCTAGCCAAGATACTGCCTTAATTTGGCTGCAAAGTCAAGTTTCTACCTCTGTTTTAGGGGAATTTGCTCAAAAATGGCGGGCAACTACCTTACCTCAAGACAGTAATTTGCGATTGATAGATGTGGGCAAATTTTATCGCGGTTTAGCACAACAAGACCAAGCTTTAGATTGGCTGCAAAAACAACTTTCTCCGGCTATTATTAACGAGTTTGCACAAAAATGGCGCTCTCAATCTACTGGCACTAATTCTCCGATTCGGCTGATAGATGCGTGCAAATTTTATCGGGCCGCACCACAGCAAAACCAGGCTTTAGATTGGCTGGAAGGGCGAATTTCGCCGACCGTTCTATCGGAGTTTTTTCGCAGGTGGCAGAATGCCAGCCGTGACGGTAAGTAATATTACCTCCGATAAAATAACTCTTGTAAGGTTTGTATTGAAAATTTGATTTCTCATAAAAAAATTGAGGAATCAAGTCCTCAATACAAACGAATTTCTTTGGCGCGAGGTGCAGATTGGTAATTGGTAATTGGTAATTGAGATTTTACTCTTCAGCCTAAAAGTCTTCACCTTTGAGCCTTCTAGCTTCTACCTTCTGAAGGGGCGGCTCCAATCTTTGACGCTAAGAGAATTATCTGATAAAGTTGTAGCGACTATCAAGGTTTTTTAATCTTATTGGGAAAAATCCAAGGCCCTGCCGAGTTTGTAAGCTGCGCCGAATATAGCGCCTGCACTCCAATTACCCGCGATCGAACATTTAAAACCCAGCGGGCTGCCTGTAACAATTATATCTATGGAAATCCCCTTTAACATCACCCTGTTGATGGTCATGACCGTCACCTGCGGTATCAGCGCTCAAGTTCTGGCCGCTTATCTGAAAGTTCCGGCGATCGTCTTTTTGCTGCTGTTCGGCATTTTAGCCGGCCCAGACGGCTTGGGAGTGCTGCACCCCAATCTGTTGGGCAGCGGTTTGGAAGTTATGGTATCGCTGTGCGTAGCTTTAATTCTGTTTGAAGGTGGCTTGAATTTGGAATTGCGAGATTTGGGCAAACTTTCCGGCAGCATCCGCAATTTAGTTACCGTAGGCACTTTAATTACGCTAATTGGTGGCGGAATGGCCGCACACTGGTTGGGAGAATTTCCCTGGCCGATCGCATTTCTGTATGCTTCTCTAGTAGTCGTCACAGGCCCGACGGTAATCGGCCCTTTGCTCAAACAAGTATCGGTTGACAAAAAAGTTGCCGCTTTGCTAGAAGCTGAAGGCGTTTTAATCGATCCTGTCGGAGCAATTATGGCAGTATTGGTGCTGAATATTATTTTAAACGGCAATGCTGATTTGCTGGTTTTGTTCCGAGATTTAATCGTGCGGCTTT
The DNA here is from genome assembly GCF_036704965.1 of Microcoleus sp. F10-B2. Lineage (NCBI taxonomy): Bacteria > Bacillati > Cyanobacteriota > Cyanophyceae > Oscillatoriales > Microcoleaceae > Microcoleus > Microcoleus sp. F10-B2. The sequence continues at coordinate 37,339 of NZ_JAUBTB010000068.1, forward strand.
TCGTTGGCGCAGTCGTCGGAGTTGCAGGAGGTTGGCTGCTGGGATTCATTCTCAAGCGATCGCAATTTCTCTCGGAAGACCTCAAAAACTTAGTAGTTTTAGCCGGTTTGTGGGGATTTTTCGGCTTAGCAGAAGAAATCCGCAGCGAATCGGGACTGATGGCAACTGTGGTATCCGGCATCGTCCTCAGAGCCGCTGCTGTCCCAGAAGAAAGGCTGCTGAGGAGGTTTAAAGGTCAACTCACAGTCCTTGCTATTTCCGTGCTGTTCGTGCTGCTGGCGGCCGATTTATCCCTCGCTAGTGTGGTCGCCCTCGGTTGGGGAAGTTTGTTTACAGTTTTAGCTTTAATGTGGGTAGTGCGGCCGATCAACGTTTGGCTGTGTACTTGGAACAGCGGACTGAATTGGCGGCAGAAATTATTTGTTTGTTGGGTAGCACCCAGGGGAATTGTCTCAGCGTCGATCGCATCTTTATTTGCCATTTTGCTCACCCAGCGGGGAATCAACGGTGGCGACTCGATTAAAGCCTTAGTTTTCCTAACAATTATTATGACAGTTTTCGTGCAGGGGCTGACGGCCGGATGGATGGCTCAACTTTTGGGCATCACCTCAAAATCTGTAACCGGTGCAGCAATTGTAGGGTCAAATCCTTTGAGCAGATTAATTGCTCGCTTGTTTCAAGAACGCGGAGAATCTGTGGCAATTATCGACACGAACCCGGAAGCTTGCGCACAAGCAGAACGAGAAGGTTTGCGGGTGTTTTTGAGCAGTGCTCTCGACCACAGCGTGTTAGAAGAAGCCGGACTGGATTCAATGGGAACTTTTTTGGCAATGACTAACAACGGCGAGGTAAACTTAGTGTTAGCTCAGCGAGCATCCGAAGAGTTTGCACCGCCGAGGGTTTTGGCAATATTTCCCAAAGATCCGCAAGCAAGTACGCCTGCAAATCAGGCTAAAATCAATCAAGCTTTTGTCTCCGATTTGTCGCTGAAGGATTGGAACGAATATTTGAGCGACGGCGAAGTAAAATTGGGGGAAACTGAGTTAAAAAGTGAGGGATTGCAGTTTCAGATTGCTCACTTGCAAGCTTTGGTTCAGGCTGGGGAGTTAGCGCCGCTGCTGCTGGAAAGGCAAGGGTACTTGCAAGTAGTGTCGGCGACCCAGATTTGGCAAGCGGGCGATCGAATTATTTATTTGCTGTACGATCCGACACCGAAATTGTTGAAAAGATTGTCTGGTTCGTCGCAGTCTCGTTTGACTTTGGAAAAGCATCAGGTAGTTGAAGAAGTGCCGATTCCTCCTCCGGTGTTAGAGCCGGTTTTGGAGGAAATGGAAATCGCAAAGGATGCTAAAGTTTTGCAGCCGCCGGTTTCGCGGTAGGGGCAGTATCCTCGATCGTACTCTGTAATCTGCTTGTCGCGATCGTCCTTACTCTGCCTCCCCAATTAACGTGAACGCCGCCCAATTTCGCGGCTCTTGATGAGTTTTCATCGTGGTTAACATTGCCTGTCGCAATGCCTGTGCTTTGTCGGGATTATTTTGCAAATTTTGATAAAATGCTTTCATCAATTCCGCTGTCGGCGCATCGGGAACCGCCCATAAAGAAACAATCACACTCGGCACGCCTGCCGAAATCAAAGCGCGCGACAAACCAATCACACCATCCCCGGTAATTCTGCCTTCTCCAGTGTTGCAAGCACTCAAAACGACTAAATTTGCTTGCAGTTTCATGTCAAAAATCTCTTCTGCGGTCAATAAGCCGTCATCGCTACCAGAAGGAGCAAGGGCGATCGCACTTCCCAATCCGTTTACATCATCGAGCAATCCATGCGTTGCCAGGTGAATAATCGATGCTTGGGGCATTTTTTGAACGATCGCAGCTTTTGTCCCTTGTGCGCCTGTGATGGCTTGGGTGTTGAGCAGAGGCGCGATCGCTCTAGCTTCAGCTTCGGCCCCAGGTAGAGGAGACAATTGCCGTTTGGGTTCTCCCAGAGAGAGAGACACACTCGGCATCGTGGGATTGCCCAATACTAGAGCGCTGCCGCTGTTGGATTGCTTCTGTGCTAACTTCTGTCGTTGTTGTCGAGTCAAATCCAACACTTGAATCGAGGGGGCAGTGAGAATCGTGTGTTTTTCGATTAAGTAAGTGCCGCCAGAGTCTTGCAGGGCGGGGAAGGGAACCTGGAACAGGGAACCTTGGGGAATGAAAATAACGCGGGCATTGGGGTCTTTGGGCAACAGCGTTTGAATTGGGTCAATCAGCAGTTGATGCAGTGTCGGTAAGTTGGGTTGGGGTTGGGTAGAGCCAAGATTGCTGCGACTGCGAACAGCCAGGAATTCTTGATTGCCAACTATCAAGCTGGCTAGGGAGGCGTTGTGTTTTTGCCAAAGGGGTTTGATACCATTTTTTTAAAGATGTGATAGAGATAAAGACTGTAAAATCCAAGACCATCCGGTGAGAAATCCAATGACGCG
>NZ_JAUBTB010000069.1:0-39257 GCF_036704965.1 Microcoleus sp. F10-B2
AACTTTTGTTGCATCTGTGGAAAAAATCCTGAAAGAATTTGGAGAAAACTATGTAATTAATTTTGTCTAGCTACTTAATGATTTAGGATTGCTATATCTGGGATGTCTAAGCAAGTTCCATCTATTGCTACAACTCTCAATCCATTCAGAAAAGCTCCCACTGTTTCACTGGTAGCCATTGTCGTACCAACTGATGAAATAACTGGCTCATTACACTCTTGTCCTAATCTTTTTCGGGCTTTAGTAATAGCTGCCTTGCAGGGAGTTTTCCAATATTTACCAGTTTTCAACCAGACTTCATTAAGTCCATCAATCAGATTTTTTAGTACGTCGCGCATTGAGTTTTTTGACCATAAGCTCATTGCTACGATCGAACATAATACCAGTTGTGATGGTAGCCGACGATGCCGTTTTGCTTTTGCTTTTGCTTTGAGAATAGCTGCTTCTATTTCTGTTGATGGAATTGCTATTTCTATTGCTTTGAATATCGCGCTAATTTTGAGCTTGGGAGATTCTAATAATATTTTTTTGCGGCACTATAATTGATTTACTTTTTTGTACGTCATACCTAGTTTATCACTTGTTCGGTCTTAAGTAAACCTTATTGGAGCGTAGCTTCACGGGATATTACCCAGAATCAGTTCACGCCGTTAGCGAAGCCCTAGAGGAGCGCATTTATCGTACCAAGGAAAACCGAGCACGGTATCAAGAAAGAGGAATTAGAATCAGCGGATCAGCTTTAGGAAGACCCCCAGCAAACGTCAGTAAAGAAAAAAAAACAAGCAGCAGAAGATGAAAGAATTCGTCAGGTAATTGAAGGAAAATTTGGGACTTGCGTAAACACAGATTTAGCTTGAATCGAGTGATGGCAAAACTTTAAAATACCTCCCAAACAACAATGGCGGTTACTTTTTTGGTCATGAACCTTTCTACCTGGTTGCTCCGGGTTTTTTTGTGTTTTTTTGTACTAATTCCCGAAAACAACACCTGTTTACGGGTAAGTCATTATCAAAAATTATAATGGCAGCAAAAATTGTCCAGCTAAACTTATGTTCGCTCGCTCTTAAATAGATCGTTACTCTCTTGCTGAGTTTTCCCTGACTTATTCAGCAAGCCCTAGTCTAGTTCCGTTGTGTCTTGGATGGAGAGTACGATTGGTGCGCCACTTTGTTGAGCTGGACAAAGAGTGCTTTAACAATGGGGTTGACGATGGGGCCTTGTGAGTGACATCCTTTTCCCCTAGGATCGCGAATTAAATAATTTACACATATTTGTGGGATGGGCGTCCCGCCCGTCCTTTCTGGACGGGCGGGACGCCCATCCCACAAGAACAATAAATTGTAAGTTATTTAATTTTCATTCCCTAACTACGAGAGAGCAAAATCATCTTTACCGAAAATTATTACAAATTTTAAATATAATTATTTTACCTGCGCTTCAAGCTCAGCACGCTGAGAAAAAAGCTCGACAAAACCATCTGCAAACCGACAGTCAGGCAAGTGAGCGAGGGAATAACCAAACGCAGAGTTTTAGAAGGGTCGAGAGAACCGAAAGCTGTTTCGCTCCAGATAGTTAATGACAAGAACGAGCCAACTATTCCGATTAAAATTAGCGTGACTCCGACAATCAATCCTGTCTCTAACGTGACATAGCGAAATATTTTATTGAGTTTAGGGTCTTCGGGAAGCAGTTTTTCACTAATGGCGAAAACTTTGGTGAAGAAAGCGAAAGTTACTGCTTGAAAACCGATGATAATTGCGATCGCAGCATACAGCAGCGTGTGTACATCAAAGCTAATACTACCAATCTTTTGAGTACCAGGTAATAGCCAGAGGCCGACAATTATACCCCAAATTATCAGCGCTACACCCGGATACAAAAACAGCCACCGGGGACTGTAAAGCAGCAGAAATCGTAGGTGCCGCCAGCCATCTCGCCAAGTTCGCAAGTGCGGTGGCCGGCTGCGGCCGTCGGGAGAGAGTACGGTTGGGACTTCAGTTATCCGCAATGTGTACAGAGATGCTTTGACGACCATTTCGCTAGCAAATTCCATCCCCGTTGTTTGCAAGTCGAGTTTCAAAATTGAGTCTCTCCTAAAACCCCGCAATCCGCAGTGAAAGTCGCCGATTGGACTCGCGAAAAATAATTGCCCAACCCATGTCAGCACCGGATTTCCTAAATATTTGTGCAGCGGCGGCATTGCACCTGATTTGATGCCCCCTTGAAAGCGGTTTCCCATTACTAAGTCGAAACCTTCTCGCAATTTCTTGACAAAAGCGCCGAGATTGGAAAAATTGTAGCTGTCGTCAGCATCGCCCATGATAATATAAACTCCGCGCGCTGCAATGATGCCTCCCATGAGGGCGCTGCCGTAGCCTTTTGCGGCCACCGGCACGACTCGGGCTCCCATTCTGGTAGCGATATCTTGAGAACCGTCAGTGCTGCCGTTGTCTGCTATGATGACCTCGCCTGCAATATCAAGTTCGCGCAGGGACTGATGCGCCTTCTCGATGCAGATTTCTAAAGTTTCTGCTTCGTTCAGGCAAGGCATGAGTATCGATAGTTCTAGAGTGTATTCTCCGCTTTGGTTGGTCTGCTCTGCCATATATTTGTTCTACTCTCGATCGCGATCGACCATACTTGATTTTCCCGTATCTCTGCTTAAAATATTAGTGGTGAATAAAACATAACAAAACTTAATTCAATTTTTTTAGGTTTTTGGGAACGGCAATGTTTGATTGTACTATAGGTTAGTAAACTTATGAATAGAAGCGTTTTTTTGTTATTGCTTGCTGCAATATTGTGCGGCGTGGCAGGTCAATTCAGTCTGAAGGCAGGAGCTAAAATATTAGGGCCCATTGGCACTGCTAATTTAATGGAAAAAGTCGTAGCAATGGCTACCCAGCCGTTGATAGTAGGTGGTCTTTCTTTGTATGCAATTTCTTCCATCGGCTTTATAGTAGTTTTGTCGCGGGCAAACCTTAGCATAGTTTCGCCTTTACTGTCAATCAGTTACCTGTTTACTGTTTTGGGCGGGAAAATTGTATTTAACGAGCCGTTGCCGCCGCTGCGATTGGTAGGTGTGGCGCTAATTATGACGGGAGTAATTTTTGTACTCAGAGGTCAAGCAGGGGGTGCGGCTGGGGGCAGCTAGCGATCGCTTTTGACATGGATTGACCCTTAAGTGCGGAATTGATAACTTAATTCAAAGGGTGCTTCTAAGTGTTCTGTTATTAGATAGATCCAACAACCTAGAACTTGTGAGCGAATCTTTTGAAAGATATAGAAAATGCAACTCTCGCTCGTATTTGTGCCTGCGTAAATCCTGTCGCTACTAATTCACACAATATTGGCTCACAAGTTGGTCAAGATTCAATTAGAACCGTATATAGCAATCCTTGCAGGAGTCGTAATTTTTTTACCCCACCCCAGCCCTCCCCTTGCTAAGGGGAGGGAGTAAGAAATTCACAAATGATGCGAGGATTGCTATAAGTACGATCGCGCTCTCTTGACATGGATCGCGATCGCGGACTGAAAGACGATCGCGCCTGCGTCACCCAGAAAAAATTTAAGTGCGAGACAGATTTCTGTTAAACTAATTACTTAGCTATCGAGGCAAATATGTAAGTATGTCATTTAACCAGGTTGATTATTGCGAATATTTACGCTCGTCGTCCACCCAACTACAGATTAACTCATTTCTATCAATTTGAGCTCGAGTTGCATAGAATAAAGGTACTTTTTAGAGGACATCCTGATGACAGGCAAAATTATTAGGGCGATCGCCCCAGTGCAGAAAGGTTGGATCGACAAATAAAAAACAGTCGCACCTAAGCTTTAAGGAACGGTTGCAAATGTTGTAGGGACTCAACAACAGGACACATCATATCAAGTCCGGTAGCACCGGAGTTGAAATAAGCGGTAACGGGTAATGGGCAAACCAATAACTAAGAACTAATAACTAATAACTAACCAATAACCAATAACCAATAACCAATAATCAATGACTAATGACTGCTGACTAATTATGATTCATATTTATACAGAAATCGAACATGGTCAGCGGTGGCTCGATCGCTATCGGGGACGAAAACCGATATTTGCCTGCGTGTTAGGATTTACCGCTACTGGCTTAATTCCGGGGATTTCAGCAGCCGGAGCAACCCCGCACGATCGACAATTTACTTGTTTAGCCGATGCAGAATTTTTGTATAACGGCCCCCAACCGTCGCCCCAATATCCTTTGCCGCCCCTAGAAGCGGGTGCCTCGCCGGTACTGATATCTCGCGCTGTAGTCGAAGCTTTGGAACTTCCCCTTTACCTATTTAATGCTGGTTTGCCCCTCCCACCTCCGGTACCTGCAATTGATTTGGGCGGCACTCCGGCAAAGTGTCTGATTTCTGGGAATGCTTTAGAACTCGAAACAGTCAAACATTTGCTCGAACAAGGATTAATTTGGGGAGCTAAATTGGCTGCTCAAACTAATGGCAGCTATTTAATTTTAGGGGAGTGCGTAGTTGGGGGAACAACTACTGCTTTGGGCGTGTTAATGGGTTTGGGTATTGCAGCGGCGGGCAAAGTTAATAGTTCTCATCCTCGCTGCAATCACGCTCAAAAATTGGCTGCGGTGACAGCGGGACTCGATCGTGCTGAGTGGGAAATTGGCGGACAAAACAGCACTCCCCTGGAATTGGTGGCGGCGGTGGGCGATCCGATGCAAATAGCAGTGGCGGCAATGGCAATCGCCGCGAGTCGGACTTGCGGGGTACTCCTGGCCGGGGGCACGCAAATGCTGGCAGTGTACGCTTTGATCCAAGCATTAGCCCGGGAATATGCTCTGCTATGGAGTCCCGAACAAGTCACTGTGGGGACTACGCGCTGGGTGGCCGAAGACCCTACAGGAGACACTGTAGGACTCGCTAATGATATCGGCGGTGTGCCTCTGTTGGCCGCGCAGCTAAGTTTTGCTGGATCTCGCTACGGGCAACTGCAAGCTTACGATCGCGGCTATGTTAAGGAAGGTGTGGGTGCGGGAGCGTGTGCGATCGCCAGTGGCTTGGCTGCAAATTGGACTCCTACTCAACTCCTCCAAGCTGTTGAAGCTTTAGCACGGCGCAGGTGTGAAATTAAACATTAGAAAGTCCTGGATGCAAACAACCCGGTTTTTACTCAAAATATTGGGTTTTGCAGCGATGAATACACTCAAAAACCCGGTTTTTAGTTTTTTGTGCTGCCAGGACTCTGAGGAATTAAACATTAAAAATTAAGATGCGCCGCTCGACCTGCGAAGCTGGTTGTGCTGCTGAACCAGCTTCGTTTTAGCTGAATAATTATATCATTTTCTGTAGCATTTATGCTTTCAGATTTACATAATTTTCTACAGAATATCTCGCTTTGATGCAGTATTCTCCCTGCGAACTTCGCGAGAGAAAAAAATCTATGCAATGACTCTATAAGCAGACGAGCAGAAATCAACGCAACTCGTATCTTTTCTGGGATTAATCCCCCATTGCCTCTAGTAATATTTAATTAGATCCACCTACCTGTTGCGAGTTCATTCTTTTGGAGAGCAACTGTTCTTCCAAGGCGGCAATTCGATTGTAAGCCGCTGTTAGCTGAGCGGTGAGGCGCTGGATTTGAATCTCTGCGCTCAGCTCTTTTTCCAGATTTTGAGAATTCTTGTCGAAGTAGCTGTCGTCTAACAGTATGTCCTTGTGTTCGAGGAGGCCGTCTCGACGGCTGTAGCTTTGATAGGACGAGGTTTTGTCATTTCCTACCGTTCCAGAGCAGTCATTTCTCTGCTGCTGGGCAAGCTTCGTCTCCTGGGCGGACTCCAGTAACTTTTCATTGAGGTTTTCTATGAGTTTGTAGAGGGCATCTACTTGTTGCGTCAATACTGTAACTTGCTGGTGGAGCGCTTCCATACAATCATCCTTTGGATCGTAACTTATATATTTACATATTAGGGAAATCTTTATAGAACGCGGATTTATCACTGAATTATTTAATTTTTGACGTAATTGTTGTGTTCTCAATCCTGACGGTAAATTTAGGCACTCAGGTAGAGGAGAATCGATCGACATTCGTGAGTGGATTTTAGATTTTAGATTTTAGATACTCGTGGACGCAAAAACCAAAATTTTTAACCCCCATACTGCGTTCAAACCTTCAATCCGAGTTAAAAATTCCGGTTTCTCAGAGTCGGAGCGCCGAGGCTCCTCTTAGAGTGACTTTGCTTTGCCTGCCAGTGCTTTCAGGATTCAGATGAGTGGATTTTTAGTTATTAAGCTGTCGCGGATTTAAAAAGGATTTTTGACTTCGGTTGTGTAAAAAGCGTCATCCAGCGGCAGAGGGCAACGCTCTTATTGTTTCGTTATATTAAAAAATGTAACACAGATGCAGTCGATTGCCAACCCGGGCGAGCAAAATTGGCTCAAAAGAACTTTTCGGGAAGAAATCAGGCGTTAAGCTGACGGAGTTGTCGGCATCCGAAAGCTCGATCGACAAGGTAGAGGGTAAAATCAGGGCAAGAGCAAAACAGACTCAGAGGGCAGCAGAACCGAGTACAATAGCTCTGTCTTGGAAAAATAAATAAGACAAATCTGCGCCAACTACCGGACTCGACAAACAATTATTTCCCGGGCGGCAGAACACAAAACGATGGGTCAATTTTTAGAAAAGCGGATTCACAGGTGAAACGAAGGTCTTTGCTATTGGGGGCCGCCACCCTGGCTTTAAGTCAATTGGCGGCAGGGTGCGACTCGAAGTCCATTCTCACAATTCGATCGCTCAAAAACGGTATTCCGGCCCAACTGGTAAGCAAATTTAGGCGCGATGTACCACCGTCTCCGCTTTTACAGGTAACGCAAGAAGGACAATTAAAAGAATTATTCGCCCTGTTGCAGGAGTGGAAACAGGTTCCCGAATCAGAAAATCAAGCTAACTTGGTGATGTTGGGAGATTACTGGCTGACTTTGGCAATTCGGCAAAAATTGATTCAGCCGATCGATCCTGCTAAGCTTGCTAATTGGTCACAATTGCCCGAAAGGTGGCGAAATTTGGTAACGCGAAACGATGAGGGTTTCTTAGATGCGAGAGAAAATGTTTGGGGTGTACCTTACCGCTGGGGAAGTACGGTAATTGCCTATCGAACCGACAAATTTAAGGCTTTGGGGTGGACTCCCACAGATTGGAGTGACTTGTGGCGAGAGGAATTGCGCGATCTAATTTCTCTGCCGGACAGTGCCAGAGAAGTTATCGGTTTAACATTAAAAAAACTTGGAAAATCTTACAATACGCAGCAATTAGATAAAGTCCCAAATCTCAAAAAAGAACTCGCTTCTTTGCACCGACAAGTTAAACTTTATAGTTCTGATGCTTACCTGCAACCATTGATTTTAGGCGATACTTGGTTGGCAGTCGGTTCCTCTGGCGACTTGCTGCCGCTGCTGCAAACTGAAAAGGATATTGCTTTAGTAGTTCCGGTTTCGGGAACTGCACTTTGGACTGATTTGTGGGTAACACCAGCATCGGGTAATCCAGTTCCGTTAAAGAAAAACAGGATGGATTTTTGGAGGAATTTTGACTTTGGGAAGCCAGTTCCGTTAGACAAAAAATGGATAGATGTGTGGATGGATTTTTGCTTGCAGCCTCAGATAGCGCCTCAATTATCTTTGCTGACTAAGGCTAGTTCGCCGATAATTGTCGGCATGAAACCAGAGGATTTGCCGGAAGCTGTTCGCACTAATTCTGTGTTGTTGCCGGATGCTAAGATTCTGGCGGCTAGCGAGTTTCTGCTGCCGTTTGGGGATGCGGGGATTGCCCAATATCGATCGCTCTGGCAAGAAATTCGGCAAGTCGTGAGAAGTTAAAATGTAGGGTGCGTCAGTCACCAGCCCACAAGCGCCGAGAAAATCATCAAAACTGACGCACATTTAACCGTAGGGTTCGTCAGTCACCAGTTGTACCTGTATGGTGCGTCAGCTTTTACATTCTCAACTACTACTAAGGGTGAATTTTCAGGTAAACAAAAATCCTGACCTTTTTTGTGAGGCGTGTATCCTTTTGCTAAGGCATGGAGAATTACCTGACGTACCAGCACAGGCGTAATAGCTTGATAATCATCAGAAAAACCTGTCGTCAATTTTTGAGCAGGATTCTCATATAACTCTACGTACAAACCAATGCCGTAATCGTCGCGTGAAATAAGCCAACGATATTTTTCCCCGTTTATGGTGATACTACGTGAAGCTTTTTTAGGAAGAGCCATTTTTTGTCTGTTATTTTGTTAGCTAAAATGTCGGTGCGTCAGCTCTTGATTTATCGATTATTCATCAAATTACTCGCTTCTGACGCACCCTACTAAAAGCCTTTGAGTTTGCCTCTAAGACCCGGATTTGATAAAGATTCTAAATCGATTTTGCAGCTCGATCGATCGCCCTTGCACGAATAAACTGCCAAAGCAGTGCCTTGACGGTTGCAAACTCGCACATTGTAACCGTATTCGCTGGCGACAGTGCCGAAGCGGTTAACAAACTGATAGCGTTCCATATAATCGAGCAAACTCCAAAGTTGGCGGTTGACTATGATAATTACCCAAGTATTGCCGGGATCGACAAACCAGCGATCGAGCAATTTTCCGCCAAACTGTTTTTGAGCTAACCACAGACTCGGCACGCTTTTTTCGGTTTGCGAAAGCGGAGGCGACGGGAAATTAGCAGCGCTGCCAGTCGGGCAGACCGGCTGCTGGGAAAATGCCGCAGATTGTCCCCACAGCAAGGCTCCGAGGCACGCAGAACAGGCGATCGGGAACAAAAATAAACTTTTTGTCAAAATGCCGTGCCTGCGGGTATCAACATCGTATTTCATCATTATTGTGTTCTTTCTTATATGTTTCCCGTAGGGGCGAGTTTTACCAACCATTTATGTCGGAAACTCGCAATCTAGAAAACCCGCCCCCGCACAGCAGATCACCTACATCAACCTGACATTTTATTATCTGCAAAAGATGTACATTGCGATTTTGTGTTGCGGAGGGGCGGGTTTATCAGATTGTTTTTTTTTGCTTTTATTGTTGGTAAAACCCGCCCCTACAGTCATGTTAAAATTCCGATCGCCTAAACAATGAAGCAGGCAGACAAACAGTAAAAGTAGAACCGCAATCTAACTCGCTAGAAACTTCAATATCGCCGCCCATCATCTGACAAAAACGCTGGCTGATAGTCAGTCCCAAACCAGTACCGCCGTACTTGCGAGTAGTTGAATTGTCGGCTTGAGTGAATGGTTGGAACAGTCGCTCTTGCTGCTCTGGTGTCATGCCGATGCCCGTGTCGGTCACTCGGAAAACTAAAAAGTCTGAATCCAAAATTAACATTTGAGGAACTGTCGGTTGATATTTATTTTTTAATTCTTCACTGGTAATTCTTTCGACAGTAAGTACGATCGTCCCATTAGCCGAAAATTTAGCAGCATTGCTGAGCAGATTTAGCATTACCTGCCGCACTTTCATCAAATCGCCGTGCATCGCGCCGATATTGTCAGAACTCAATACTTCCAAAGTATTGCCGTTTTTATCCATTAGCGGTTCGATCGTTGTTGCCACCTCCTCGATTAAGCCGCCGACATCGAAGCTTTCGAGGTAAATCTCCATCTTGTCAGCTTCTATTTTGGAAATGTCGAGAATGTCGTCAATTAGCCGCAGCAAGTGTTTGCCAGCAGTGCGAATTTTGTCTAAATCCGAGACTACCTCTAAATTGCCTAACTCTTCGGCATCTTCCACCAGCATATCGCTGTAGCCGATAATCGCGTTCAGGGGAGTCCGCAACTCGTGGCTCATGTTTGCCAGAAAAGCACTCTTGGCGCGGTTGGCGAGTTCTGCGGCTTCTTTTGCCAACTGCCACGCTTCCTCAGCGTCTTTGCGTTCGGTGATATCCCGCAGCGTCGCCACTACGGATTCGACGCTGCCGTCTGTCGCACAAACCGGGCTGAGAATGTACTCGTAGTCGCGGGTTCCCCAGATTGCGGTGGGGACAATTACTTCGCCTTTCTTGGGCTCGGCTGTGGCAAATACGGCGCTGCAATCGTCTTCAACCCGCTGTAAAATTTGTGGCGACCAGCCTAATTCTCGCCAGGTTTTGCTAATCATATCTCTGGGACTAAGACCGACTGCTTGAGCGGCGGTGCGGCTGACATAGGTGTATCTTCCCGATCGATCTACTAGAAAAATTAGGTCAACAGAAGCGCCGAGAATGCCGTCAACTGTTCTGGCGTGTCGGGCTACCTGGGCGGTCATTTGTCTGACGGCGATCGCGCCGCGGACTTTGGCGGCGAGTTCAAACTGCAAAAGTTCGTTGGCTTGTTGGAGGAATAGGGTGCGCTGTTCGACTTCTATTTCTAGTTCTGCTTTGGCTTTTTCTAGGGTGAGTTCGGCAAGTTTGCGATCGCTCACGTCTGTAGAAATTGTACCGACTGCATAAGCTTTGCCTTCGGAGTTGCAGATGGGAAACTTCAGAGAAATATAAGTGTGCGGGCCGTCGTCTTGAGGGATGATTTCTTCGATGGTTAGGGGCGAGGAAGATTCGAGAACTTTCAGGTCATTTTCTCGCAAGGCTGCTGAAGAGTCTTCGGGAAAAATATCGCCGTCGGTTTTGCCTGTTATTTGCTCTTTGGCGATGTCGAACAAATTGTCAAAATGGCGGTTGGTGAGCAGGTATTTTCCGTCAACATCTTTGATGTAAATCACTGCTGTTGAGTTGTCTAAAATCGCTTGCAGCAGTGCTTCGCTCTTTCGCAGGGCTTTTTGAGTGTTTTGGCGATCGAGTATTTCTGGCTGCAATTCCAAGTTGAGGCGATTTAAGTCTTGCCAAGCTTCCTGGACTTGATGTAAGGCGATCGCGCTTTTTTCTAGTTCTGTATTTGCCGGTCGCGACTGATTTGAGACGGAGTTTGCGGGCAATTCTAGGGGTGGGAAAGTTAGCGGGATGTGGGGATTTGCGATCGGGCCATTGCCCGCAGTTTTTTTATATCGAAAATCTACCGCTAATTTACCGTTTAAACTTGATTTTTTTGGAAATAAATCGGGAAATTCGCCGAAATATAAATGGTCAGAAATCCGATCCTCTTCGAGGGCTTTGCCAACGAACTTCCGGGATCGCTGCTGCGGTTCGGCGGTGGAGTTAGATGTCCAATTCCTGTCTGCTGTTGATAAATCTGAGTTACCGGGTTTGGCAATCCGGCGGGCGACGGCAACGCCCAAGGCGAAGGGGAAAACGGCAGCCGCAGACAGTGCCAGCAGCCAGTTGCTGCCCCACCAGGTTTCGATCGAGGTTTTGGGGATGCCCCGCACTAAAATTGCTGCGGGTTTTCCGGCTAAATTGCCAAGGGATTTGGCAGCTACTGTATAAGTTTGACTGCCTGTTTGTACGTTTCCGGCGACTGGTTTGCCGGCGGAGAATGCAGATTTCAGCAGCGATTTGTCTGCCAGCAAGTCTGGCAACTGTTGGTTTTTTGTAATTGCTTGCGAACTTGCCAAGACAAATTTGCCGTCAGCCAGCCGTGCGTAGATAGCCTGATATCCACCGCCCTGTAAATAGAGGGTTTCGGTGCTAGCCACTGCCGAAGTTTGGCTGATAATTTTTCCTAACACTAAGGCAGCAATCACTGTCTGAGTTTTTGGATCTTTTACGGGAATTGCTGCGTAGCGGAGGAGAACAGGGCGATCGCCCTTTCCGGGGGGCAAAGATCCCAATTGTTTCTGAACTTCTGATTTGGCAATGATTTCGGTAGCTGTAATTTGGTTTTTTGCAGCGAATACTCGATCGACTATTTTTTGCAGGTTAAAACTTTTTCCCGAATGGTTGGGGTTGACGCTAACAACTATCTGCCGATTTTTTCCAACTAAAGCCGCACTGTCTATTTCCCCTGTTTTGACTTGATTTTCCAGAATTTGCTTGACAGATTTTTCCAAATCTGATATTTTTTTGCCGCTGTTGTAAGCTAAAGCTGTTTGGGCGATCGTTTTGCTGTCAGAGGAGTTTTGCAAACGGTCGGCGGCGCGATCGAGTTTGAGATTGTAGTTAATTTCACTAAGGCTCAGTTCTGATTTAGCTTGATTTTGCAGTTCGTTGCTTCCAACTGCCGATGTTAGCCAAAGTGCTGCTCCCGTTAGTCCCGCTGACAAGATTGTTTGTAACGCCAGCAGTCCAATTAACTGTTTTCTGGTGACGGACAAGTTGTAAGCGGACGGCTTGAAAGCTGTTCTAAATCTTTCGGAAGTCGCAACTTCAGTTGGCTGCAGACAATTTGGCTTGCTGTCGTTTAACTGAGTTTGAGCCATAGTAGTAGATGCTAAATCGGTTATAGATGACAGGCGATAAATCAATCGGGAACCATCAATCAATTTTAGATTTTAGATTTTGGATTTTAGATTTTAGATCGAATTCGGTTAATCACTCATATCATGTCCGGTCGAGCGACCGTGATTTTTGTAAGGGCTTCCCTCAGCAACAATACCTGCCAACAATCTCCAATCTCAAAAACCAGCCCCTACCGGGATATTACGGTTAATCGATCGCACATGATATCATCATAAAATTGTTGCCTCTCGCCGGCGCCAACCAAGCAAGAAAATGACTGGGGTATGCTCACAGAAATCAGTTTCTAGGTGTTAATCAGATTGTCTTATTTAGCTGTTTTTACATATACTGTCGGTTCCTATTGAAAGTTTGTTCGGATCGTCCCAATGATTGCTTTCACAGGAGCGATCGCGCTTAGATGCAGGCTTGGCTGTGCAGGATGCTCGCACTCCTGTGAAAACGCTTTTTGCAAAATCGGGATGCTCCTGCAGACAGTCGCCAGACTCAGTAATTTTTCGATCGACTCTATCGTAAATTTACTTAAACCAAAGTTTAGCGTAATTATTGCAAAACTTAGATACGCTCGATCGACCTTTTCCCTGCTTCACCTTTTTTTAATCCCACAACCGCCTGCCTGCTTTGCCGCCGAGTCGCTGGTGAGTATCTTTGAGCAAAGTTGGGATGTCTAACTGTTCGGGACACCGGGGCAAACATTCGCCGCAATCGGTGCAGCGGTTGCCTTTGCTGCCGGGAAACCAGTGTCCGGCATTTTCAAACATGGCGTAGCGGTATTTCCCAAAGTCAGTCATGTCGCACCCGACGGCGAGATTGCGAAGCCGCAATACTTCGGGAATGTTGATGTTTTCCGGGCAAGGCAAACAGGCATAGCACTGGCTGCATTTGTCGGTCTTCAAACTGGCTGCAATAGCCGATTCTAGCCGATCGAACGCAGCGATTTCGGCGTGGGTGAGGGGAAAGTCGCGATCGCAATATTTCAGGGGTTGCTCTAATTCTGCCGGATTTGCAGCCCCCACACTCAGAGTCCCAATCCTAGTATCGCTGAGTAAAAACCGATAGTTTAACTCTAAGGGCGACAAAGGCGAGCACAATTGTGCGAGAGTTTCTGGGGGCGTGTAGAGTTGCCCTCCTTTGTCTGCCGGAGAAATGATGAAAACGCCCATATCTTTGTGATTGGCAAGTTCAATTGCCGGGCCGTTGCGCTGAAAAAAATAGTAGTAATGCAGATTGACAAACTCAAACAAATCTGTATTTATTGCAGCCAAAATCAGATCCAGAGGCCCGTGAGTCGAAAAGCCTACGTGCCGAATGCGACCATCGGCGAGGGCTTTGCGTACAGATGCCATGCAGCCTGTGGGCGATCGCACAATCGCCAAATGTTCCCAAGTATTTAAACCGTGAATTGCCAGACAGTCGATATAGTCTAAATTCAGGCGTTTGAGGGATGCGTCGATGCAGCGTTCCATTGCTGCTGCATCCTCAGTTGGGGAAATTTTCGTGGTGACGTGGAGGCGCGATCGATCGACAGGCAACCCAGCCGAAAGGGCCGCGCCGAGATATTCCTCGCTGCAACCGTAACCCGCCGCCGTTTCCAGGTGATTGATTCCCTGAGACACCGCCTGTTGTACAGTCTGACAGGCAGTTTCCTCAGAAGCCAAATAGCGCATGGTTCCCAAGGAAAATACGGACAGGTGCAAGT
Source organism: Microcoleus sp. F10-B2 (assembly GCF_036704965.1). Classification (NCBI taxonomy): domain Bacteria; kingdom Bacillati; phylum Cyanobacteriota; class Cyanophyceae; order Oscillatoriales; family Microcoleaceae; genus Microcoleus; species Microcoleus sp. F10-B2. Next base: position 14,071 of record NZ_JAUBTB010000069.1, read on the forward strand.
TAGTTTTGCCAAACCGTCGATAGCGCATAAATGTTACGACGAAGTTTCGCCCGGGCTGAAGCCGCTTCTCTTGATCAAATCCTCTGGACGGAGGTTTGAGATAAATTCCCGGAAGGCCCGGCGTTCGGCCTCGTCAGCATCTCGATCGACCGGTATGGAAGCATCGGCGACGACTTCTTCCATCACCCAGATGGGGCTATTCGTGCGCAGGGCTAGGGCGATCGCGTCGCTAGGTCGGGCATCGATCTCTTTTTTAACTTCTCCCTGACGGACGATCAGGACGGCATAGAACGTGTTATCTTGCAGCGAGTGAATAACTATGCGCTCCAAGGTAAGACTCCATGCCTCTAAGAAATTGACCATCAGATCGTGAGTTAAGGGTCGAGGAGGCCTGTGGCCTTCGATCGCGCTAATAATAGCCTTTGCTTGCTCCTGACCGATATAAATAGGCAAAGCGCGTCGCTCAGTAGCGTCTCTCAATAGGACAATAGGACTGCGCGTGGCTGCATCTAAGGCAATTCCAGCGACTTTCATTTCAATCATTCGATCGGCCTCATAGAATTAAGAAACTGTAAGGCAGTAGAGAACTTGGACATAAAGATTACCTAAATCCAGTATGACTCGATCTTCGCCTGAATCTGCAACGGATCGGGCACTGTCGATTTTAGATTTTAAATTTTAGATTTTCGATTGACTCCGGGGGACAGGGGGACGGCCAAACCTCCTGCGTCTGGTTTGTGCCTGTGGTTTCATGTAAATAAGCGATCGACTACGGAAAAATACTTATGTTTACAGGACTAATTCAATCTCTCGGAAAGCTGAAGTCGCTAGGCAACGATTATTTCCAAATTTCCTGCACCTCCAGCAACTCCTACCAAATTTTACAAGATTTAGCCGTTGGGGACAGTGTAGCCGTGGATGGAGTCTGTTTGACGGTAGTGGAAGTTCTGCCACAAGGTTTTGTCGCCGTCGCTTCCCCGGAAACCCTCCGCCGCACTACTCTGGGATCATTCCCCGATGCTTTGGTGAACCTAGAAACCTCCCTGCGCGCCGGTAGCAAATTGGGGGGACATTTCGTGACAGGGCACGTAGATGCGATCGGCACTTTAGCGACATCAACCCAAACCGCCAACGCTTGGGAGATGCGGTTTACTGCCCCACCAGCAGCAAATTCGGGATGGCAACGTCAAATCGCACCTTACATCGTTTCCAAGGGCAGTATCGCCGTCAACGGCATCAGCTTAACCGTGGCAGATTGCGATGCTGACGGAAATTGGTTTGAAGTTGCCGTAATTCCCCACAGTTTTGGTGAGACAAACCTCAGCTATTTGCAACCAGGAAGTTTAGTAAACTTAGAAGCAGATATTCTCGGCAAATATGTCGCCAAATTTATCCGCAGCGGCTCAAAATCCCATCCCGAACCGTGGGAAGAAACCCCCACAATCAACAGTTTGGGAGGTATTACACCAGAGTTTTTAGCAGAACACGGATTTATTTAATCGATAATATTAAGTCCGAACGCTCCGTTATTATATAATGCAAGGTCTGGTAGATACCGTAGGGTGCGTCGTCTGAGACAATCTTCTGGGATCGGAAAGAAAAGCTGGAAGCGACGCACCCTACAAGATTAGGAATTACCGACTAAATATATGCACATTTTCTCTGAAGCACAATATCAAGCTGAAGCATAGCAAGCCTTTCGACGAGTTTTTACACCCAATCATCCCTCAATCGATCACGGTATTTTTACCCCAAATATAGCTAGTCACAGAATTCTCGATCGGTGCAACGGCGATGTTGAACGTCAACTGTTGATGGATGCTATAATTGCTACTGCTAATTACAGTTGTTACTTTGTAAGCCTTTCGTCTTGAAAAGGTCACAGGCAGATCGGAGCAGGCAAGCGGTGTAGCCCCTAACGAGAGCAATTCTATTTCTCAGCAGGATTGTTTTTTTCCCATAACAAACCCGCTACAATTGCCGCCTGCGAAACCAAAAACAATCCTGCAATTAAGAGCTTTTGAATACCTCTTGTGTGAACTAATGGATAAGTTAGCAAATTGAGATAAAATGATGGAGGTTGCAGTTTTCCCTTAGCCACACTTTTAGAAGTAACTTGCTGAAACAAAAAAGCACCTTTACCGTAATTGAATTGCTGTTGCCAAAATTTGTGCAATGTCAGTTTGTGGGCGTGATAAACTATAACTTCGGGAGCGTAAACCGCGCCATAGCCGGAATTGAGCCACCGATGGCAAAATTCCCGATCTTCTCCAGAAAAGGAAAAACTGCCAAAGCCGCCAATTTTTTGGAATAAGTCAGCCGGAAGGGCAAAATTGTTGGAAGTGAAAAATTTTGCGCGATCGGGAATAGCATTATAGTAACTGTAAAGGTAATCGATCAATTGCTGGCTGGCCGTAGAATATATGTTATCAGGAAGTGCGTTAATAATTCGACCTCCGATTAAGCAGTCTGGTGTTTTGGCAAATCGAGTTTCTAGAGTTTGCAGCCAGTCTGTGGCAGCAGTACAGTCATCGTCTGTAAATACTAAAAATTTGCCTGTGGCTGCAAAAGAGCCAGTATTCCTTGCTATGGCTGGTCCTGAATTCTGTTGTGTTAAAAGTAGGAGATTTAACTGGTTTTGAAAGGGCAAAACTGTGGATTCTAGAGATATTTCGGTGCTATCATTGACGACAATAACTTGAAAGCGATCGCGCGGATATTCAAGTTCAACAAAAGACTGAAGACACGCCGCTAATTGCTCGGGGCGATTGTAAGTTGGAACAATAATTGAAAATAGAGTTTTAGCTTGGTTCATGATAACTAATAACTTTTAATTTTTCAAGCGATACAGCACCGACTCAGTATTAAAATCTTTTCCGAAAACTGGTTGCAACGGGCCCTCGGCACTTGTCAGCCAAGATAAAGCTTTTCCGGTAGCTGCGTCTGTCTCAGTCAGGGGTCCGAATCCCACAGTCCTAATTTTATTTTGGCGGAGTTTGTCAATCCATGCCGAAAGTCGATCGGCTTTAAACGGCACATATAAAACTTGTCTGTCCAAATTTCTCCCGTAAAACAGGTAGCTGCGGGAACTTAAAAAGAAGCCTATTCTTTCATCGGCTACTGTATTTTTATCAATATACTCGTAAATGCCCCGATACAGTTCGGTGCGTGCAATATCTCGCTTTTCCCTCGCCACCCAACTAGCACTTACCATCAATGCTATACAGGTACAAATAATCATTATGTAACTCGACTTGTTCAGGCTGGCGAGTAGATTTTTTAACGAGATTAAACTAGGATGGTTCTTACATAGCATCAAACCCAGCAGCAGTAATCCAATATAAACTAACGGGTATATTGCTAAATATCGAAAACTGGGAGTTAATATTTTTATCAAAAGAGTGATGGCTTCTCCAAAATTAGATTTAAACCTGTCGATCAACCAACTCCCCCAAACAATACTATTTCCGGTAAAAGAAGCATTTTTAATAAGGTCAAAAATTCTGCTGCTAGTAATGCCTGAAATACTGCTAACTACAACAACTGCGACAACAACTCGATTTTGAGTTTTTAACTTAGTTGCTGTAGCTGCGGCTGCAATCCCCAGCAAGCTTAAAAAGGGAAAGCCGTATCTGAGATTAAAGCCGAGAAAAGGGCTGATTTGACCGATCGACTCTCCCGCAGTACCTGACGTGTAAGGTGTTATTAAATACAGAATTCCTGTGCTGGCAAGCAGTATTGTTAAAATAACGTTATTTTGATTGATTATTCTGGTTTTACCTTCGATCGAAGCCAGAGGCGCTGCCAATACCTGAAGTGCGATCGCCAGAAAGGGCAGTTGCAATCTAATGATAATTTGTAACCCTAGAGTTTGCCAGTGGGAAATATTGCTGGGATTAAATTGAGCTGCTAAAGTGCTTTGCCAAATCTTTAAAAGTGGCGAAGCTGACGGCGCAGGTAGGGTAGGTGTGGGCTGCTGTACGGGAGGTGTTAGCGCAGGTACTGGAGACGGTAAGGGAACAGGTTGTAAGGGTACTTTAATCTCGCCGGCATCGCCGACAGGATAATTGATTTGCAGCAAGTTTCTTGCATACCAAAAACATCCTAACAACAAGCAACAAGCTATGCCGCACAGCAAGACTGGTTTGATAAAACGGCGAATTCTAAAAGTAGCGGGTGTGGCATTTTTATTAAGGGTGAATTTGTTAATTTCTAATATTGCTAATCCTCCTAAAAGTAATGCAGTATAGACTATCCCGGTGATTTTGATTCCGGCTAGCATTCCTGCGGTTGCTAAAAATAGAGAGAGTTCGGATTGCGATCGGCTGCTATGATAGGATAAACCCAAATATAAACCGACTGTAAATATTGCAGCTAGCGGTAAGTCTGGATGAATGGTGTTAACTTGGTTGAGCACCATCGGTACTGTCAATACTAAAGATGCTGCTGCCATAGCGTTAATTCGGGTGGCTCCAAATTTTACGCTCAATAGATAGACGGCAATTCCCTCAAGTACCCAGGCAATTAGCAGCGGAAAAGCTGCGAGAAAATCTTCTTTGAATGGAATTAAGCATAAAACAGATAAAACGTGCCAATTGTACGGATATACTTTAGCTTGCTCTTGTTCAAAAATCCAATTTCCGGCGGCATCTAATAATGTAAATGAATGGGTTTGATACCATCGGGCGATCGCAGGCAGGTGAAACCACAATGAGTCATAATTGGTTGTGGGTTGGGTTGCGAGAGTTTCCAACAGCACAAATCCAGCAAAAGCGGCGGCAACAATAATTAGCGATTCTGCTTTGCCCAGAGGTTGCTTGAGTTGGAGAATCTGCCACTGCCAGAAGGTAAAAGTTTTGTGGTTTTTGGCATAGATCGGGATTAAGCCGATCGCACAGATCAGAATTTCTGCTATAATCACCGCAGAAATATTTAGGCGATCGGCACTTCCTAAAATCAAGCCTGTACAAACTTGGGCAATACTCCATCCCGTCAGGAGTACGAGAAGAAAATGGGGAAATGAATAGTTACTGTTTTCCTTCTGATTCTCGAAGGCAAGAGACAAGCTTAAGGGAATCGGTCCGACTACAATAATCAGAAATAAAATTAATTCCCACAAATGCTGCGCTATTAGCATAAGCTGCAAGTTACCACTTTTTATCAGTTTTTCCTCGTTACCCGCAAGATCCTGGTAATATCGTTTCCGGTTGGACAATCGAGATGAGTTAGAGGACACGGCATTGCCGTTTCCCTACCGGGATTAATTGTAGGGACAGGGCATTGCCGTGTCGAAAGCTGTGGATAATATTAATTCCGATGCTACTGGATTTGATCTAACGAGGAAAAGCAACAAGCTCGTTTGCTCGTTGCACAAAACATAAATTTTCTTGTGGGGTGGGCTTTTCGACCGTTGCACAAGAAAATTTATCCAGCCAATCCCCAATTTTTACCTGCTAGCTTGCTTCTGAGTTTTGGGTTTGACTGCTTCGGCATCTTTGGGCTTAGAAGTGTCAGCTTTTAACAGTTCCGGGAATGGCGGCTGGAGGTTGTGAACCTCAATGTCCATTCCCAGCGGCAGAGGTGGAAGCTGGGGCAGATCGTTTTCCAAATCCTTGAGTGAGTTAGCGGTTTGTATTTCAACCATTTTCGGCATTTGGGGTACTTTGGCGGTTTCCAAAGTGCCGATCATTCTGGCGAGAGCGAATTCTAGCTGAGAACCGGGGTCGATCGCCACCCAACCCTGGTCAGTCATTTGCCGAACCTCGAAGTGGAGGTGAGGCCCTGTAGACATTCCCGTACTGCCGACGCGACCGATCGTCTCTCCCTGTTTCACCCACTCTCCCGGTTTGACAAACAGTTCCGAAAGGTGGCCGTAGAGAGTTTCCTGAGACTTTTTGTTGTGGCTGAGAACCACCGTCAAACCGTAGCCGCCCAACCAATCGGCGATTGCCACTTGACCCGCATAGGCCGCGAGTACGGGCGTTCCCATCGGGGCTCCCAAGTCAGTTCCGGTGTGAAACCTGCCGTAGCCCATAACCGGATGAGTCCGCCACCCAAACGGCGAAGTAATTGCCGAAGCAATAGATAGCGGAAACAGCAAGCTTTTGTTGCCATTTCCGGGCAGGCCTGGCGGACGAGGCGTGAGATTGTAGTAAGCAAAACCGGTATTGCTGCCGCTGCTGACACTAACCGCACCGACTTGAACCGGCCCGAGTCCCATGCTGGGCGCTGGAGCGCCGCCGCCGTAAGATGCAGATCCGGCATAATACCCAGCGTCTGCAGAGTATCCAGCGTCTGCGGAGTAGCCGATGTTTGCGGAGTATCCAGCGTCTGCGGAGTATCCAGCGTCTGCAGGGTAGCCTGGGTTAGCGGAGTAGCGCGGGGGTGCGTAAGCAGATTCCGGCGGGTTTGAACCCCCCCAAACCTGGCTGCCTATTTGTTGAACGGCTTGACCGATTTTACTGACAGGATTCCCGCTACTATTTCCTGCCACAGTTTCCCGAACATTGTCTGGAATGCTTTCTGGCAGATTTCGAGGAGGAGGGGCTGCAATATAGCCGTCGTCTGCTGCGATCGGAGTTTCCGGGCTGTAGTTGGGTTCTCCGGCATCTGCAGTCACTGGCTCGGAAACAGGAGGAGGCGCGCACAAACCGCCAACTTCTTCGCAGCCGCTCGATCGTTCTGCAAACTCTATTCTGGTTGGCGCTTCGTACTCTTCGTACTCGCTGGTAGCGCCAATGCTGTAGTCTGTTTGGTCGATTTCAGCGTGGGCTGGGTTAACTGGCGCTTCAAAAGGCGGCTCCTGGGCCGTCGCTTCTGGCAGGGGAATCAGCTCGGGCTCTGGCAGATAATATTGGGTGGGAGGTGGTTCGCTGGCGTACTCCGGCTCACTGGGCGGTGCGGCATCGAAAGGCTCGGACGGTGGAACTTCTGCCTGCGGTTCAGGGTATGGTTCTGGCGACCCTTGGCTGTATTCGGGTTCCGGGGGCGGGAGAGGAGCTTCAAATAATGGCTGGAGGTCTGCTGCGCCGGGGACGGCTTGTTCTGCTGGCGGAGTTTCGGCTTGGGCCCAAACAAGGCCTTTGCTGAGCAGTCCCAGACTGGCAAGGCAACCCAGTCCCACCAGCAGTGAGCGATCGGACAAAAGGCGCGATCGAGTCCGGGTGCCTGTAGGGTTCTTTTTTTGCTGTTTGGTGTTCAAAGGGGCTGTTATTTGCTTGTCTGGAACTGGTTTCACGATTTTTTTTCCCAACTCAACAGGGGGGGCAAGGATCTCGAAGTCAGGATCGAATGTATGGCAATCCTTGTCTTTTATACAGGCCTTACTGATTCTACCGGGCTTGAGGCAATTTTTTTTGTGCATAGAACAAGCTCTAATGCATTGCACATTCAGTCGCGATCGATATCCGGTTTTTTTGATCCCGATGGCACTTGCCTAGAAGTGTCTGACGGCCACACTGATGATAGCGCTTTGGGGTTCGTCTATGTTAATTAGTTGCCTATATTTCTCGGGTTATGCAAAATTTCGGCGCTGTCGATAGTCCTGAAATATTGCACCATTCTCAATAATCTTTTCAGGGCGGGCTCTCCTACCCAACCCCTACTCCCCACAAGAAAATCTACTCTTTGTGGAACAGGCCGGAAAGCCTGTTAAGCGAGAATGGTGCTCTGGGCGTGAGTTGTCCTAAAACCGCCGACTCATGGCGATTGTTTCCTGAAAGCTAGCCCTGCCTTTAAACTTCGCGGACAAAATTGTTGATTGTTTAGAATACAAGCTAATTGATGCGCTTGGGTAAGGATAGGTTTCTTGACATCCACCCCGGCGTAAACGCACGGGTATTCCTAAGACTCACGACTTAGGTTTCTGCTTCCGTCCCCTAGGGGATTTCACACCAGCCTTAACAGATTTACTCTGTTCTGGTCTTACGGTCGCTCCACAGACTGACACGGCAAGCCCTGCCGCCAAAATATTTTTTGCCGCATTAATATCTCGGTCATGGTGAGTGTCGCAATTAGGACAATCCCATTCCCGGATCTTCAACGGCATCTTGTCAACGATATGTCCGCAATTGCCACACCGTTTTGAACTCGGAAACCAGCGGTCAATCTTAATTAAAGTACGACCGTACCAATCGCACTTGTAATCAAGTTGTCTGACTAATTCCCCCCAACTTGCATCACTTATAGAATCGGCAAGTTTGGGATTTTTAATCATATTCTTCACAGCTAAGTTTTCTACGGCGATGGTTTGGTTTTCACGCACCAACCGCGTTGTTAACTTGTGAAGATTATCTTTCCTTGCATCAGTAATTTCTTGATGCACTTTCGCTACTTTGAGTCGTGCTTTGTGACGGTTTTTTGACCCTTTTTGCTTGCGACTTAAAGATTTTTGCGCTCTTCTAAGTTGGCGATATTTTGCCTTAAATCCTTTTGGATTGGCAATCTTTTCGCCAGTGCTTAGAGTGAGCAAAGTTGTAACTCCCAGGTCGATACCGACTTGATTATCTGTTCTGGGTAATGATTCAATTTCAACATCTACCAGCAGAGAAACTGACCACCTACCTGATGGTGCAAGCTTTACGCTTAAGGTTGATGGTGTTGCACCATCAGGTAGTGTCCGACTCCAGCGAATTGATAACGCTTCTGTGCTTTTTGCTAGGTAGACTTGTCCATCTTTGAACTTGAATGCTGACTTGGTAAATTCTGCACTACCACCGTTGCGTTTCTTTTTGAAGTTAGGATATTTTGCCCGCCCATCAAAAAAGTTGGTATAAGCCGTTTGTAAATGTCTCAAGCATTGCTGCAATGGCACACAGCTAACTTTGTTCAGAAAATCTAGTTCTTCGGTTTTCTTCCATTCGGTTAACATTGAAGAAGTCTCAGCATAGCCTACCCGTTTCTGTTCTGCGTACCAAGCTTCCGTTCTTGTGGCTAAAGCACGGTTGTAGACCAAACGAACACAACCCAAAGTACGTCGCAACAAACTTTCTTGTTCCGGCGTTGGGTAGAATCGATAGCTGAAGGCTTTGAGTGTCATGCTGACCTTAAGTAGGCTATTTCACATACTAGCACGTCTTGTGTGAAATGGTAGATCTTAACAAAAATTCATGTAAAGCCGTCCTATAAGGACGGGGTTTCAGACCCATTTTTTTCATGACTGTAGCTGGCGATCGCTTGACAAATTTTCCTGACTCTGAGTCCGTCGGAGACCCTGACGTTATTAGTTGGGACTGGCAGAGTTCTGAAGGCTTGCCCTATCTGACTTGCAGCTTGCTTTCTCGCTGGTCTCACGGCTTTTTTACTCGCGATTTCTCGCCCCGCGGACCGATCGATCTGACGGAAGTTCTCGCACCTGGAGCTAAGGTTTACCGACTCCAACAGGTACACGGCAATGCGGTACTCAAAACCGCTGAGTTGTCCCCGGTTGTGGCTCCGGCCCCGGAAACCGCTGCCCCAAGCTATGCTGAGGCTGATGGCTTGGTTGCCGGTCGAGAATTGGAGGCGCTGTGGGTTTGCTCGGCCGACTGCGTGCCGGTGTTGATTGCTGACGATCGCACGGGACTCGTTGCGGCAGTTCACGCGGGTTGGCGCGGGACTGCTGCTAAGATATTACCAGAGGCGATCGCTCAACTTGTGGCACAAGGCAGTCAACTAGAAAATCTGAAGATTGCTATGGGGCCGGCGATCGCTGGAGAGGTTTACCAGGTATCTGTGGAAGTAGCAGCGGAACTGGGAGCCACCATTGCTCCTGAGAGTGCCGTTAGTGCGACAGCCGACGGCATTCTAGAGTTTTTGCACCAACTGCCGGAAACGCCTGTCTTGGCCGATCCAGAGCCGGGAAAGGTACGCTTGGATGTTCGCCTCTGCAATGCTCTGCAATTGCAGCAGTTGGGAATCGATCTTTCTCAAGTGGCGATCGCTCCTTTCTGTACTTATTCTGACTCGGCTCGCTTTTTTTCCTACCGCCGCGATCGACTTAAAAAAGTCCAGTGGTCGGGAATTGTGAGCGCCGGCGGGACAAGTCCCTTCTGAGGGCATTTGGCAGAAGGTAAAATTTTAGACGGCAAAGATAAAAATAAAAATCTTTGGATTCATTATTTTGTATTTCCCAATGCCAAATGCCTTCTATCTTCTACCTTCCTAAGGTTTGCTGGTTCCTGTTTTAAAGCACTAAAAACTAGCACCAAAACTTTTGGGAAAGCGGCCCAAGCCCCCGCCCCGCTTTCCTCTCTTGTTAAGATTACTCTATAACGAGAGTCTTCAGCGGGTTATTACAATGAGTGAGCCAACTCCCTATCAACTGCTTGAAGTCGATGAAGATGCTTCCTTTGATGAAGTGCAAGAGGCCCGCGCGCGCCTAGCTGAGCATTACAGCGGTGACAAGAAACGTTTGGAATCGATCGAAGCAGCTTACGATGCGATCCTCATGGATCGCCTGCGGCAGCGACAGGAAGGTAAAATAAAAGTCCCCGAACGCATCCGCTTTCCTGAGCGGCTGACTCCCGCACCCGCAAGCTTTACTCCGTCTCCTCCCAGTGGCAGCCCAGCTTGGTTGCAACGGCTAATTGATACTCCTAGTCGATCGGACATTTTGTGGCCTGCTGGGGTGTATGCGGGGTTGGGCGGACTGAGTATTTATCCGGCGGCTAATGATTCTTTACTGCAGTTGACTCTGGCTCTTGGGGTCGGCTGTTGTCTTTATTTTGTTAATCGCAAGGAACAAAAATTTGGTCGGGCAGTGTTGCTGACTGTCGCTGGCTTAGTTATAGGCTTGGTGCTGGGAGGCTTGTTGGGTTCTTTGGTCAGTCCGGCATTTATAACAACAGAGAAATTTATCGCTTTGTTTACGTTTTTAATTCTGTGGCTGGTCAGCGGTTTTCTGCGATAGTTAGCATTCATTAGTCAGCAGTCATTAGTAATTATTAGTCATTAGTCAGCAGCCCACAACTAATAACTGTGAAATCAAGACCTCGGACAAATAATGTCAGCTAAAAATTAATAACTAATGACTAATAACTAATGACTAATAACTAATGACTAATTTTGGCGACCTAAAATAATCTCAACTGCTTCGCTCAAATTGTTGGCAATTAAATCCGGTTGGTGAATTTCTAGTTGGGTGCGATCGCGAATTCCGCACAAAACACCAATTACCTTGACACCGTGCGTTTTTGCTGATACGATGTCTGCCTCCGTATCCCCCACCATCCAAAGGTCAGAAGCAGGCGGCAGTTCGGCGAGAGCTCTGGCCATCAACAGGGGCTTATCTTTGACATCCCCGGTTTTAACGTAATCGTTGGGGAGGCAATAGCGGCGGTTTTCTGGGAAAAATTTCCCTAAATTGCAGCGGTTGAAGGCTTCGTCTAGTTCCCTGACGCGGCGCATCGTCATCACCGCTAAGTCTGCTCCAGCGCCCTGCACCTTTTCGAGGGTTTCCACGGCGGTGGGGGCTGGTCGATCGTAAATCATGTAGGGTAGGGTGTGGACGGTTTGACGGCGTTTCTGGGCAAAATCGCGGGCTTGGGCTGCGTCTAATCCTGACAGGATGCCGATTTCGGTTTCTGGAACCCGCGCGCGCTTCATATCCCAAAACTCGGCTTTCGCCAATTGGCGCACTGGTTGCCCCTCACGTTGAGTCTCTGCCAGACACTGCAGATAAACTCGGTAGTAGCGATCGGACACGTCCATAATCGGGCCATCAAAGTCGGTAATAAGTCTCAGCATTTAGCAGAATATTTTTAAGATTTTATACAAATTGTGGGATATTATATCACTTAAAAGTAACACTTTATTTAAAATAATTGACACAAACACCCCGGGGAGGTAAGGTCTATAGAAATTGTCCTAATTCAATGAAACATTTGAATTAAACTGTGCTGTTCCTCAACTTGAGCGGTTGTCAGCCATATCGGGGAATTTAAAATTCAAATGTGCCTTACAAATAGTGTAAACCGCTACATATTGTTCATAAATCTCAACCTCAATCGAGGTTGATTTTGACTGCGTTTTCTCAAAAAAAGTTGGTCCAATTAATATTTGGCCCCATTTTTAAAATCAGCAAAAAACTGCTTCGAGAAGCCAAAGCCTACTGTTTGCATAAATTAGCTAGCGGTAACAAGTGATGAAATCCGCCAGTATAAAAATTTCCCTGAGCAATCGCAGCCAAACAACAACTAACTTTACCGGCTAACCATTGAGAGAGATGCTCTACAATAACGAGATGCTTCCCACATTAACTGTAGAGAGCAGCCCCAGAAGTATTAATATTCTTCTTTATAAGCTGTTATCCTTACGCAGGATTGAATACCTCGCAGTCGATCGGGAACTTAAGATTAAAGAAATATCTGTGAAAGTGCAAGATTTTGCCTATATTCATGAGGAAGTAGGTGAAGGAAAAGACGTGCGCGATAGTTTTCCCGAACTGATTGGAATTGAAGGAATCCTGGAAGATATTATTGAAGAAAGACAGCAAGATTGTCAGTTAAAATCTATTAGCCGAGTTCTCGAAGACGGATCTTATTTGTATCTAAATTTGTACATATTTAGTTATAAGGAACAAGCGAATGCTGACAGATTGATTATTTTATGCGAAGATGTGACAGATAGCATTGCAGCTCAGCAAAGCCTGGTTCAGGCTGCAAACGAAAACAGTAGGAAAGTCGATTACTTAGCTGCATCTGGCGATTATATTGACAAAATCATTAATTCCCTAGGTGATGTTTTGTTAGTAACGGGAGCATCTGGAAAAATCAAAAAAGTGAATCAAGCTGCACAGCAATTATTTGGATATACCGAATCGGAATTAATCGGCAAATCCATATCCATGATTACGGCTGAGGAGGAATTGTTACGCAAAGTTAGCCAGCTACCTCCTGCACTTAAAAGCGAATATTGGCCTCAAGTAAAAGTAGCTTGCCAAACGAAAATAGGTTTAAAGCTGATTGTTGCGTTTTCATGCTCTACTTTCGAGACAAGCACAGGAAGCAAGGATGCAGATAGGGAGGTTATACAAGATTTTGTTTATATCGGCAAAGACATTACCAAGCAACAACGCATAAAAAAGTGTCAAGAAGCACAGTATGCTGTGACTCATATCCTGTCAGAATCAACTTCTCTAGATAGCGCAACTCCGAAAATTTTGCAAGCTATTTGCCAAAGTTTTGGCTGGGATCTTGGCGAACTTTGGACGCCTGCAGAGGCGGAGAAAGAAACTAGATTGGGAGAGGAAATAAAATCTGAAAAAGATCCGCTTTGGTGCCTGCCACTTTGCTGCCCGATCGAGGAAACTCCTTGTTGGCGGCGGGTGGCAGTTTGGCAGGCAGCGGAGGAAGTTAAGGAGTTTGCCGAAAACGATCGGCAGATTACTTTGGCTGCGGGTGAGGGTTTGCCGGGAGCGGTTTCCAGAAGCGGCTCTACACAGTGGATTACCGATCTTGCGGCCGATCGCAATTTTGTGCGATCGCGCTTGGCCGAGGAAGCGGGACTGCGATCGGGATTCGGTTTCCCCATTCACGCTAGGGGCCAAGTTGTAGGAGTAATGACTTTTTTTTGCCGGGAAGAACTGCCACCGGATCAAGATTTACTTCAGATCATAGCTGTGGTAAGTTCTCAATTAGGGGAATTTGTCAAGCGCAAATATGCAGAGAAAGAATTGCAAGAAGCTGAAGCTTCAATCAGATTTTTGTACGAACAAGAAAAACGCCAAAGTGAAGAATTAGCTCGGCAAAATTTAGCTTTAGAACAAGCCAAATTAGAATTACAAGCAGCTAACATGGAATTGCAGCGCCTCGCTTCGGTGGATGGATTGACTCAAATTCCCAACCGCCGCTGTTTTGACAAAACATTGGAGTTAGAATGGCAGTTGATGGAGCGAGAAAAAGAGCCGCTGTCTTTAATTTTGTGCGATATCGATTTTTTCAAACTTTACAACGATCGTTACGGGCATCAAGGAGGCGACGAATGTTTAAAACAAGTAGCCGAGATTTTAGATCGCAACGCTCAGCGCAGGGGAGATTTAGCGGCCCGCTACGGCGGCGAAGAATTTGCGGTAATTCTGCCGCGAACTGATCTGCAAGGAGCAAAGCAGGTAGCTGAAACAATTCGCAGCGATTTGAAAGCTGCGGCAATTTTTCACGCTGCTTCCAAGGTAAGTAAGTTTATAACTCTCAGTATGGGTATCGCTACTACTGTACCTGCTGCTGGCTTATCGATTGAGGAGTTAATTGGACAGGCTGACCGAGCGCTGTATCGAGCTAAGCTAGAAGGGCGCGATCGCATAGTTGCCCTAGACTTGAAAAGAGAATTTCCGGGCCCGAAAGGAGTATTTTCTGATGATTGTGAGAGAAGCTAACATCGCTGACGCACCTGCAATCGCACGGGTGAATCTAGATACTTGGCGGACAGCTTACCGAAAAATTGTACCGACAGATTATCTCGCGCAACTGTCCTATGAAAAAGCAGAAATCCGTTGGCAAGAAATCCTGACAAACGTCAAAAATACTGGGATTTTTGTCTGCGTTGCTGAGAATGACTCGGGACAAATTGTGGGTTTTGCTGCGGGTGGTTGCGAGCGCACCGGCAAATATGTATATAAAGGAGAATTATTTGCCATCTATATTTTGGAGGAATATCAGCGTCAAGGAATCGGACGGCAACTCGTGAGAACAGTTGCCACAAAATTGGCAGAATTAAGTTTGAACTCGATGCTGGTTTGGGTACTAGGAGACAATTCAGCCTGTAGGTTTTATGAATTTTTAGGAGGTGAAAAAGTGGACGAACTGCAAACAATTAGAGCAGGCGTTGAACTCAAAGAAATTGCCTACGGGTGGAAAGATATCGCAGTGCTGATCGACACGCCTGTATGACCTAAAAAGTGGAAGTTTTGTCAATCATCTCTCAAACTTCCCCTCTTCATTTGTTCCCGTTCAATTGCCTCAAACAAAGCTCGAAAATTCCCCGCCCCAAAACCTCCAGCTTGCACCTGTTTGCCGTCAACTAAACTAACTCGGCGCTCAATAATCTCGAAAAAGAAAGTCGGTTCTGCAAAAATTGGCTGGGTAAAGATTTGCAGCAGCATCGCTGCAGGAGTCTCTTCTTGCCAATCTGCTAAAACTTGACAAGCTGCAATTGCTTGCCAATCTGCGGGCAAATAGTTTTGTCGCTGCTGCAATTCGGAGTAGTATGTGGGAGGAACTGGTAGAAAAGGCAAACCGCACGATCGCAAATCTGCAACAACCCCGACAATATTATTAGTTTGCAAAGCCATGTGCTGAATTCCCGGCCCCCGATTTGCGCTCAAAAACTCTTGAATTTGAGAATTAGCTGATGCCGGTTCATTAATCGGGAATTGTACCCCACCTTCAGCGTGCACCATAACTTGGCTCCGCAAAGCCGATTTCTCAGTCTGAATGTCAAAATTTTGCTGGGGTCGAAAACCTAATATTTTTTGATACCAACTAACAGCACTTGACAAATCGCCCGATTCAACATTTAACACTACGTGGTCTATCCGGGTAAACAGTGGCAGCTTAGGAGAAGCCTCCAGCGCTGAATTCTCGCCAATTCGCTCAACGAGCGTATGGCTTAAATCTCCCCAACCAGCGATTCTTGCCCGCTTAAAATAGCCTGCTGGGTTTAGGTCTTCGTGAATCGGTTCTAGGATTTTAGCGCCTTCAGCAGCCGCTCTAGCTACTGCTAATTCGATATTTTTTACCCGAAAACCCACATCGGCAATCCCTGGAGGATGAAACTTCAACCAACGAGCAGCGGGACTAGCGGGTGTCAGGGGCGAAGATAAAATAAAACATACGTTGCCGCTGCTGACAGCTTCAGTGTGAGTGTGGCTGTTGGCATAACCTGCTATTGATTGAAAGCCTAACTTGCCGACAAACCAGTCGCGGGATACTTTAGCGTTTTCAACGTAAAATTGAATGCGATCGAACTCCATAATCAATAATTGAAAATGGAAACTGAAAAATGGAAAATCGGCTTATTTTCTGTGCGAAACTGCAAGGGAGGGACTGAGTAATGGATATTTTTCATTTTTTTTATTGTGCGCCGGCTTAATAATAACCTAAAGATTGAATATCTTAGCTACCTCTGAAGGCAGAAATAAGTCAGCGCTTAAAAGAAACCCGGTATCTGGGATAACTAGGATTTGGCCGCGAGGCTTTCGCCAACAGGACTAACGTCAAAAAATAGTTTGAGGCGCGAATTATAGCCGTAAGGTGCGCGGCAGAAGAGCACCCTACATAATTAGGTGCTGTGCAAGTTCTCAAACCTAAAGAGGTCATAATTTTTCGGGGCTTGAGGTGCCGCTGCCTTCTGCCTTCAAATGACTAAGAATTTCAAAGGTGGTACCCGCCACGTGATTTATCCGTGGAATCAATCCAAAATCGAAAATCGAAAATCCTCAAGAAAGAGCATTGATCCGTGGGGTCAATCTCAAATCGAAAATCGAAAATCGAAAATCGATTGACTCCTCTATCGCTAAAAGAACAAATGACTTTCCGGCTGAATATTAATCTCCATCGGCACAGCTTGCGGGTCAGCCGAAAGAGCAAAAATAATCGCATTTGCAGCAGTTTCGGTACTCAGCATTTTTGACCTGTCTACCTTCAAACTCACATTATCCCAAAACGGAGAATCTACCCCGCCAAAATAGAATAGCGTAAACTTAACGCCGTAGCGTCGCAGTTCATCTGCCATGCACTTGCTGAAACCAACTACTCCAAACTTTGAAGCGCAATAAGCGGTTCCCATCGCCATCGAATGCTTGCCCAAAATCCCGATGACATTGCAGATGTGACCGGATTTTCGCTCTTTCATCACATTCGCCGCTGCTTGAGACGTATAAAAACTGCCTTTCAAGTTCAAGTCAAGCATTGCATCTAAATCAGCGGGTTCTAACTTGTTCCACTGCTTGAGAATTCCGGCACCGGCGGCGTTTACGAGGGCATCAATTTGTCCGAAATGTTCCAGAGTTGTCTGCATCAACGTCTCCACTTGCGGCAAATCGGTGATATCTGTGGGCGCGCACAGTACCTCTGTTGCCGAAAGTTCGCTAGCTAAAGCCTCTAACTTACTGCTGTCTCTGGCGGCGAGCACTACCCTCGCACCCGCATCGGCGAGTTTGCGGGCCACCGCTGAACCGATGCCGCCAGTCGCACCCACCACAACCACAACTTTGTCCTGCATATCCCTTTACATTTCTTTACGTCCAGATTGTATGATAACTCAAGTTTCTAGTAATCGGGATGTTTATATATTTTAATTTTTAATTAATTTAGGGAAACTTGCCAGCCTTTTTCTGCTTTTGTTAGCTGGAGAGAAGTGCAGGATTGCAAAAATTTAGGAAATTTTTTACCGAGATTAAAGTCCTTAATTATTTGGGTAATTTGTTTGCCGTATTGTCGGTGAAATTCGCTGCCTACATTGGAGAGAAATACAGAATTCTCAGGAGAGTTGCCGGTTAAGTCGCTAACTATTTTGACTAGAGCTTTTTCCAAGTCTTCCAGAGAATTAATATCTGTCAATGTTGCAGGTGTTGTCGCAGTGTTATTTTGATTTTCTTTGTTAAGTATTGGCGGTGGCGGGGACAATTTAACTTCAAAAAGAGTGACATAAGTTTGAGAATTTTCTGAGGGTTTGTGGACGACAAACTCGGTGGGATATTTGAGAAATATATCCCTGGTTTTACTGCCTAGCGAATGAGTTGCAACAACTTGATTGAGGACTAAACCGTAATTTTGCCTAAACAGAACTGCAATAGTAGAAAGTTTTATCCACTGAGTTGAGGTGCGTTGTTGCTCGGTTTTGATTAATTCTTTTAGCTGAATAACTAATTGTTCTAGGGGTGTAATTTCCGGTGTAGTTACGAGGGAATGGGTTTCAAATTGTCCGGTTTTGCTGTTTAAAACTATGATTTTATCTATTTGTTTGCGAACTTGAAATACGGTTAATCCGTGGGCTTGCAGTGTATTGCTGAGGTGAGTGAGGGCGCGATCGGACGAACAGACAAAAATCTCTTTGGCTGTGGGATAATGTACGAAAATCGATGCGCCGACTGTAGCCATTTTTAAGTCGGCGCTGTCTTTGCCGGGGGGGACGTGAATTAGTTGATAGCCGCGCTGGTGAAATTCGGCATCTTTCTTGCCCATGCTGCGCCAGTTGGCAAAGGCAACTTTGATTTGGATGGGATAGTGGCAAATTCCCTCTAGGAATTTTTCGGTTTCGATGTTGAGTTGCAAGTTTTCGACATCTAGCAGCAAGATAGCAATGCCGACAGGAAGCGAATTTGTTTGATTTGGGGTGGGAGTTGGAGGTTTTGACGAAACTGAGTTTTGTGATTTAGCTGGGACTGTTTGAGATTGGGCTAGGATCTCTATTCGGGCAAATAATGTGCGGAATTGAGGTGAATTAATGAATTCTGGAACCAGCAGAATTTGTAGGTATTTTTTGGCAGTCAGCAGCAGGAAATCTGTATCGCTGGCTACTCGGAAACTTTTGGTCAATTTTCCAATCAAAAGTGACTGAAAATCAGGTTTGGCCCAGGGGGTTTTCCTGTATTTTTCAGCTATCCATTCGGGATGCTTTTGCTGAATGGAAATTAGTGTTTGAGCGATATAGCGACTGATAGCGCTGAATGCGACAGATTCTTGAGTCGCCAGCAAGGGAGTTCGATCGGGCATGACCCTCCACAATCCGGGATGGTGTTTCAATCTATCACAATTCTAGTTTCTCGCCAGCAGCCGGACGATCGCCCGCCAAATTAAACCGACGGCAATTAATGCCAATCCTGTCAGCCAAATTTGCCTCTGGACCCAGAAAGCCAGAAACAGACAACTTCCCAAACCCACCCAAGCCAACCACTGCGGGTAAAGCCTTTCGGCGGGGGAAAGTTGCAGCGCGGCGAGGTTGGTGATAGCGTAATATATCAAAACGCTAAAAGCGCTAAATGACCAAGTGGTTTTGACATTGCCGACGAGGATTAAAAGTGCGATCGTAACTTCCACAACCACCACAGCCACATAAGGCGTTGTCCCCGAAGGATTCAGGCGCGCCAAGACTCTCGGCATATCCAGACGCCGCCCCATCGCCAGCCAGATGCGCGAGAGCCCTAAAATTAAGTTCAGCAAGACTCCCAACATAGCGGTAATTGCGCCGGCGGCTAGCAGTTGAGAAACTCCCGGAATTGGGAAACTGCGGGCGATGACTTCCAGGGGTGCAGTCGTGCCGCCTGTTTGTAACGACAATTTATCGGCTCCCCCCGCGCCCGCGACAACTACTGCTACCCCCACGTAAAGCAGCATTGTCAGCGCCAAAGTGAAAATTATGGCTTTGGGAATGGTTTCCCTCGGTTCCCGCACTTCCTCGCTCATTGTGGTGATGCGGGCGTAACCGCTATAAGCGACAAACATCAGGGCGGTGGCCTGAAAGATGGAGCCGATCGAGCTATCATTCTGTACGGTGGCCATTTTCCACCTTACCTCTGGCAAACCGACAGCAACAAACACCGCTAAGGATAGAAGTGTAACTGAGACTATGGCAGTATTGGCAATATTCGATCGCCTAATCCCCGTCAATACAATTAAAGTGAGAATGGCGAGGGCGACTAAAGCTGTTAGGATCTCGTAAGTGCGATCGGCTACACCAACTGCATTTAAAAAATACCCCGCAAAACCTAAAGCAGCAGTAGCAGCCGAAGCCGTTTTCGCCAACAAAAACATCCAGCCGGCAGTGAAACCCAGCCAAGGATTGAGATATTTGTAGCCATATTCATAAGTACCGCCGCTAACAGGATGATTTGCCGCTAATTGAGCGCTGTTAAGGCCATTGCAAACAGCAACTAAAGCCGCAATACCCACAGCCAAAATCACTCCCGGCCCAGCAATTTCCGCAGCAATACCGATACTCACAAATACCCCAGTGCCCACAATCGAGCCCAGCCCCATCAGAGTAGCGCCGAAAACACCTAACTCTCGCTTAAGCAGTGGTGAAGACATAACTATAGCAGGCAAGATGCCTGCACAAAAATATTTGTCTGTTGTGGAACAGGTCGGAAAGCCTGTTCTGAAGACATAACTATAGCAGGCAAGATGCCTGCACAAAAATATTTGTCTGTTGTGGAACAGGTCGGAAAGTCTGTTCTGAAGACATAACTATAGCAGGCAAGATGCCTGCACAAAAATATTTGTCCGGTCTGTTGTGGAACAGGTCGGAAAGCCTGTTCTGAAAGAGGTTCAAGATGTAAGTATTAACCGAAACGGCCTTGAATGTAATCTCTCGTACTCGAATTGCTTGCAGAGGTAAAAATCCGGCTTGTCGGGCCAAATTCAACCATGCGGCCGATGCGGCTTTCATCAGTATTAAAGAAAGCCGTGTAATCAGAAACACGAGCAGCCTGCTGCATATTGTGCGTCACAATTACCACAGTTAACTGCTGCCGCAGAGTCTGAAACAACTCCTCAATCTTCATTGTAGAAATCGGGTCGAGAGCAGAACAAGGTTCATCCATCAGCAAAATTTTCGGCTTCACCGCCAAAGCGCGAGCAATACAAAGCCGCTGCTGCTGTCCGCCCGAAATCCCCTGAGCCGATTTATTCAAATCGTCTTTCACCTCATCCCAAAGCGCCGCACTTTTGAGTGCAGATTCCACAATTTCATCTAATTCTGCTTTGCTTTTGCGGCCAAAAATCCTCACCCCGTAAGCAATATTATCGTAGATGCTCAGCGGAAAAGGATTCGGTCTTTGAAACACCATGCCCATTTGGCGGCGCAAACTATTAATATTGACTTTAGGACTGTAAATATCCTGTCCAAAAAACTCTACTCTTCCTTTAATTTGAACCTTTCCCTCCAATTCGCCGATGCGGTTGAGAGCTTTAAGAAAGGTAGATTTGCCACAACCTGAAGGGCCAATAATCGCCGTGACTTGCCGGTGAGGCATATTCATCGACAAATCTTCCAAAACTTTGTGAGTTCCGTAGGAGAAACTCAAGTCCTGAACCCGCAGTGCTGGCATGGCATTGGGGTCAATTTCCGGGGTGGCATCTTCTAGAAACTGAGCGGTATTTTTTTCTGATTTCAAGTTAGCTTTAGGTTTCATTATTCCTCTAGTGATAGTGTTAATATTTGACTGATAAATGAACTTTAGTGATTGATTTATCGATTTTGAAAGCGTTTCCGAGTTACTGTACGGGATGCGACGCTAGTCATCAAAACCATGCCCAAAAGGACAGAGGCAGCAGTCCACGCCAATTCGTTCTGCTCCTTGTAAGGAGAGCTGGCGTAACTGTATATTAATACTGACATGGAAGGAGTTGGAGTTAGCAGTGTCTCTGGAATTTCTTGGATTTTGGAGATAGTTTCTGCGCTGACGGGAAACTGAACTATCTCCCCCAATTTCTCAACCAAAGGAGGCCAAAATTGGCTCGACAAGGCAGTTACAATTAGGGGTGCAGTTTCGCCGGCGGCGCGGGAAGCTGCGAGTAAAATGCCTGTGGTAATAGTCGGGAGTGCCGAGGGAATAATAATCCGAAAAATAGTTTGAAAGCGTCCGCCTCCCAAACCAGCAGAAGCGAGGCGGTAAGAAGCAGGCACTAATTTTAATGCTTGTTCTGTTGTTAGCGCAACAACCGGTAACATGATAATGCCGAGAGCGAAACCGCCGGCTAATCCTGAGAATGCCTTAGTGGTAACAACAATTAAAGCGTAAGCAAACACCCCGACAACAATTGAAGGAACGCTGCTGAGAATGACGGTGATAAAGCGGACGGTATTG
The DNA here is from genome assembly GCF_036704965.1 of Microcoleus sp. F10-B2. Taxonomy (NCBI): domain Bacteria; kingdom Bacillati; phylum Cyanobacteriota; class Cyanophyceae; order Oscillatoriales; family Microcoleaceae; genus Microcoleus; species Microcoleus sp. F10-B2. The sequence goes on from NZ_JAUBTB010000069.1 coordinate 35,852, forward strand.
GCTATCGCCTTATTTTCCCTACCAAACTCTGACAAAAATATTCCTGTCATTACGCCGATAGGTACGCTGATTAATGTCGCAATTCCCACCATTAAAGCAGTGCCTAGAATCGCATTTGCAAAGCCGTTTGGCTGGTTTTCAACTCCGACGGGTGCGGGCAGAGATACTAGCACTTCCCAGCTCAAATGTGTAAGTCCTTCCCCCAATATTTTGTACAAAATAGCGAACAAAGGTAGCACGGCAATAGCTGTGAAAACGAAGGCAATAAGTGTCATTCCGCGACTGAACAAATTTCTGCTCAGTGACAGGGGTTTGTAGATTTGTGCATCCAGAATACTGTTTGATTTTTGTGCTTGATTCATGCGATTTTAGATTTTAGATTTTAGATTGATTCTGCGGATTTATCCGCAAGCTTGTTCTCAGGATGTTACACTTTTATCTTTCTCCGTCCTGAGCCTGGGAAAGAATACATAAAAGGGCTTGTTACCCAATTACTTTCGATCGTGTTAATTCTTAGATCCCTTAACGCTCATTAGCTTAACTAGCAATACTGCCACTGCATTCACCAACAGAGTGATGACAAATAGAATTAGCGCTAAATACATTAAAGAGCCGATGTGCAAATCTTCTTGAGCTTCTCGAAATTGACTTGCCAAAACAGCGGGGATTGAGTAGCCGGGAGCTAATATAGATTTGTTGATTTGAATCGAGTTGCCAATTACCATTGTAACTGCCATTGTTTCGCCTAAAGCGCGTCCCAATGCCAAGATAGTCGCTCCGATAATGCCCGAACTTGCTGCTGGCAATAACAGCTTAAATATAGTTTCCCAGCGGGTGGCCCCGAGGGACATCGAAGCACTGCGCAAATCGACTGGAACTGATATCAACACATCGCGGCTGATGGCGGCTACTGTGGGCAGAATCATAATCGATAAAAGTATTCCAGCGGGCAGCATTCCGGGACCTAAAGGTTCGCTGCTGAACAGGGGAAACCAACTGAAATTATCGAACAATGACTGCTGCAAGGGCAACAAAAAGGGAATCAAAACAAAAATTCCCCACAGGCCAACTATCACGCTGGGAATAGCCGAGATTAATTCAACCATGAATCCCAAGGGCGATCGCACCCAACTCGGCAAAAAGTTCTCGCTGGTAATTATAGCTACTGAAAGTCCTAGAGGAATGGCGATGATAATGGCGATCGCAGAACTAACCACCGTACCGTAAATAAAAGGCAAAGCCCCAAACTGTAATTCCCCGATATCCCATCTGGGATTCCACAAAAACTCCAGTCCAAACTTGCTAATAGCGGGCAAAGCATCCTTAAAAATTATCCAACTCATCCAGAACAGCGTACCGGCTGTCGCTATCGCAAAAGCCCATACAAATACTGTAAATCCCGACTCCAGCCACAAAGCTTCACCATTCGTATCAGTCAAGTCTACGTGTGTGTTTATTCCAGCAGGCTTCGGAGTTAATTTTTTCGGTTTCTTTGAATAATTGGTCATACCAAAGTTATGGCGTAAAAAGTGAAATATTTGCTTGAGGGACTAGCTTGTACGGTGCGCTGCACCAAAACCCTGGCAAGTTATGAGTTTTGAGTCATACATTTAACTCAAAACTCATAACTCCCTGAAAACATCCGAATTAACCTCTGGCAACCACAGTCTGATTAACTGTTTGAACCACCTTTTGAGCTGTAGCTGAAGGAATTTGAGTAAACTCTAACTGTTTGTTGATACCTTGGCCTGTAGTCATCACCCAATTAACCATCTTTTTAATAGCATCTGCTTTCGCGGCAGGATACTGTTTGTAGATTAACAACCAAGTCAAACCAACAATCGGATAACCGTCGTTGGGATTGCCTTCTACTAAGCGGAAGTCTGCGGGGAATGTTTCCCCTGCTAAAGCTTTCTCTGCTTCAGCCAAGCTAGGATCTACAAACCGGCCAGCTTTATTTTGAATAAATGCTGTTTGGAGATTGTTTTGCCGAGCATAAGTATCTTGAACGTAGCCGATCGCACCCGCTGTATTCTTCACCAAAGCAGCTACGCCGGGGTTTCCTTGACCGCTGACAGGGCTCCCCGGCCAACTCGGCTGAGCGGCAGCTTTGATGCTGCTGCCGATCGCCTGCAAGTGGTTAGCAAAAATAAAGGTTGTACCGCTGCTGTCTGCGCGTACAGCTACTCGAATCGCAGTATTTGGCAAGTTTTTAGCTTGTCCAGAAATTCCCGCTATTTTAGGATCGTTCCAGCGAGTAATCTTTCCTTCAAAGATGCCTTTCATGGCATCGTTATTTAGCCTCAGATTGGTCACTCCGGGCAAGTTGTAGACAACTGCAACAGCGCCGCCAGCAGTCGGAACCGCCATGACACCGCGCTTTACTTCGGCTATTTGCGCCGCCGTCATCAGCGCGTCGCTGCCTGCGAAATCAACAGTGCCTGAAATTAATGCTTTGATACCAGCACCACTGCCAGTTCCTTCGTAGTTTACAGTAATTTGATTGGCACTTCTCATCTGAGAGAAGTAGCGATCGTAAAGAGGTTTAGGGAAAGTGGCTCCCGAACCGTTTAGTGTGACAGCAGCTACAGCAGAAGTAATCAACGAGAGCGAAAATGCTGCTACCGCTAGCGTAACTATAAAAGCACGCCGCCAACGTGCAGTGAAGAAAATCATAATCCTCGTCCTCAATATTGATAGCAGGCTTTACAAATCTCCTCCATAGGATAGACGGAAATCCCTAAGTAAAGACATAGGAAACAATAAGCTTCTTTTAAATTATGGTTAACATTAGATTAAGCTTTTAAAACTTAAGTAATGGGCGCAATAACAATAAGGTTATTTTAAATAATGGTTAACATTAGATTAAGTTTTTGACTGTTAGCTGCTGCAAGTTCTATTGAAGTTATTACGCTTATGATTGACGCTCTAAATAGCCGCTGGCAGTAAAAAATATTTGTCCGATCGCACTAAGCTAATTTCGCACGATCGGCGATTTACAGCGCCGGTGGGGCGGTAGTTATAAAAAAGTTAGAAACGAGCGATCGCTACTTGATAATCCTTACCATCTTATTTAACTTTCAATGTTGTGCATGACTGCAAAAAAATAATCATCTTGCTGCCCAAATTCAGGGATTAGACATCTCCGAAATAAAAAATACGGTTCGCTCGCAGATAGTATAAATAGGATTTTACCAAAGAAGACTCATATGATTCAGCTTTAATCTGGACTTCCCCCGTAAATATGTAATAAAATATCTAAAACCTTTACCAATTATAGGTTTCAATTGTTGAGTGAAAAAACTGTACCCAAGTTAAAGCAATAGCCATTTTGGCGATCGCGCAGAACGCAATAGATTCAATATAATTGGCGTAAGCTTGCAGGCGTGAATAACCTACATGGCTA
>NZ_JAUBTB010000070.1:0-39059 GCF_036704965.1 Microcoleus sp. F10-B2
CTCCTTCCCTCACACTCCTGTAGATGCCTTCTATGCTTGTAACTCCTCCTAGTTGTAAAAAACCTACACCTGTCAGGTGCCTACCCCCCCCACAGAGGATTTCACAAGCCTTTCAGACATGGGGGCAACCACGGGGGGATTGCCCCTAGGTCGAATGAAACCGCCCTGGGTTCTGGGGGGCGGGTTTATATAGATAGTGAGTTGCAGTCAAATATTGTTTGTGAAACCCGCCCCTACAAAAATTGGGATTTTAACATTTAGTCTATTTCATCTCCCGAGGCGATATCCTCCAATTTTTCCCAATCCAATACAATAATTTTACCGCCTCGACTGTAGGATACAAACGGCTTCAGTTTCTTAAACAGCCGCACGCATTCTTCGTAGGTGATGCCAATACTGCGAGCAATTTGATAGTAGGGAAAACGTTTTTCTAAACATACGCTATTATCCGCCATCTTCGTACCTTGCTCGACGGCAAAGTAATGAATAAATCGGGCCAGCCGCACGATCGCCCTTTCCGACACCAAACCGTGCACAGTCTCGTGCAGTTGCTGCAACCGCTGATTAAAAACCGCCAATATTCGCAAAGCAATCTCGGGATTTTCCCGAATTGCTGCTAGCAAAACTTCCCGTTCTGTGGTAAGAACTTGCACCTCAGTTTCTGCCGTCACAGTTGCGGGGGCAATGCCGTTGCCTAGTAAAGCAGGTGCAGCAAAAATATCTCCCTGAAATAAAGTGCGGAGAATTGTTTCTTTGCCCGCCAGCGCTGTTTTTGCCACCCGCAGAGAACCGCTCAAAAGAGTGTATAATTTTTCGGGGATGCGATCGCCCTCATACATCACAACTTCTCCCTGTCGGTACGTCCGAATTGCTGTATGTTCTTGCAATCGCTCTAATTCAGTTTGTTTTAAGCTGGCAAATATCCCAATTTCAGCCAGTTGCTCGACAGTTGCTTTCATACATTTAACTCTACCCGCTCGGAGTCCATTGAGAGTATATTAACGGTGAATTCAGAATATATCGAGACAAGCAGAGCCATCTACGAAAATGCAGAACCAGAATATCGGCGATATTATTTTGATGAGATAGCTGGCGGATTTGTACTCGTCCACCAAGACCATAATCTTAATAATTCCGAAAGTTTTGTCGCTGAAGTTTTGGCTAAAATGGGAAAGAGAGTTACGCTGTTGAGCGAGCAAGCAGCAGAGGGTGTGAGAACGCCAGACGCTGAGATAGACGGTCAGATTTGCGAATTTAAGGAGTTAACAGAATCTACGAGGAACATCAGGTATCGAGTTCAAGAAGGAATCAGCAGGGCAAAAAATCAAGGTGCATCAGTAGTTATTTTTCACATCAACCGAGAAAATTACGATATCTGGAAAATCAACGCTGGCATCAAACAAGGTCTGTTTTGGGATACGCAAAACCAGATTCAAAAAATATTTTTTGTTGCCAACAGCAAACAAATTCAAATCATTACAAGGGAAGACTGGCAAAATGGAAGACCATTTCAGCGAATTTAAAGAAATCGTAGAGTGCGGGTTGAAAAATAATATGCCGCGAGATGCTAAACTAATTACTGTAGGCCAAATTTTATATGCTGTTACCCGCGACGATCTAACTATCAAAGAAGGTTGGCAGCTTGAAGAGATGATGGGTGGCAGAACACAGTGGGAAGAGGCACTTGAGTACAGTATTTTTGGCTATCCAGTAGACACAGCAACGCCACCTTTAGACAAACCTCTGGTTATCGCAGGCAAAACTTTTCATTCTCGCTTGATGACGGGGACGGGAAAATATCGCAGCATTGCAGAAATGCAGCAAAGTGTCAACGCTAGCAGGTGCGAAATTGTGACTGTAGCTGTGCGACGAGTGCAAACAAATGCTCCCGGTCATGAAGGATTGGCAGAGGCTCTGGATTGGACTAAAATTTGGATGCTGCCAAATACTGCCGGTTGTCAAACTGCGGATGAAGCCATTAGAGTAGCTCGTTTGGGCAGGGAAATGGCGAAACTTTTAGGGCAAGAAGACAATAATTTTGTCAAATTAGAAGTGATTCCCGATGCTAAATATTTGCTGCCAGATCCGATCGGCACTTTGGAAGCAGCAGAACAATTAGTTAAAGAAGGTTTTGCCGTTTTGCCCTACATCAATGCCGATCCCCTGCTGGCAAAACGCCTAGAAGAAGTCGGTTGTGCGACTGTCATGCCTTTAGGTTCGCCCATCGGTTCGGGACAAGGGATCAACAATGCCGCCAACATTCAAATAATTATTGACACGGTGAATGTTCCTGTGGTAGTCGATGCGGGGATCGGAACGCCCAGCGAAGCTGCCCGAGCAATGGAAATGGGAGCCGATGCACTGTTGATTAATTCGGCGATCGCCAATGCCCAAAATTCCCCGGCAATGGCAAAAGCAATGTCCATGGCAGCAGAAGCGGGACGGATCGCGTACTTAGCAGGAAGAATGCCGGTCAAAGATTACGCGATCGCTTCTTCTCCCCAAACAGGCACTGTGACCTCAAAATAAATTCCTGAATTTTCCTGGGCGCTTTTTTGGTACAGTTGTAAACATCAAAAATATTAAGGATTGTGACTGATGCCTTACATCAAAGATGACGATGGACGCCTGAACAACTTTGCTAAAGAGCCGAAGGTGTATGAAGCCGTACCTCCCAACAAGAACCAGCAACGGAACTATATCATCATGGGAATTGCAGCAGCCATGTTGGTCGCTGGTTTGGTGTTTGTGGCTGCTTCCGTCTAAAAGCTGGGCTGAGACTCAAAGCTGCTTCAAATCGCAATTTTAAATAATCCTTCAGCAAACCATGTTTTCCAACCAATGGAAACATGGTTTTTGTGTTTCAATACAAAGCAGGTAGTTCCGACAATCCTGAAGCGTGCCGAGCGAGCTGGAAAGCTAAATAAGACAAGCAGAAATTTGGTTTTTTCCTCTCTGCCGTCGGGTTGAGGGACTTGGGTTGCAATTAATCAGACGGATTGTCACAAACATAAATTTGCTAATTAAAAATCTACAATCATGCAGGTCATCACCAGTGCGATTGACGGCCGTTCGGGCCCAGTTGCGAGTTATGAGCGATCGAGATTTGAACTCTACAATCCAAAATCTAAAATCTAAAATCTAAAATCGGCTGACCGTGATGTCTATTCCTTCCCAAAAAGTTTCTAGCTCGAACAAGCTGATCTACCAACGCTTGAAACAGGCGATCAACCTCAATTTACGCCGTCAAATTTTTATTGCCGCCTGCGACGACTTGTGGTTGCGGGACTGTCTGGCAGCCCGCTTGCAGACAGAATTAGCCTCAGAGAACGCAGGCTACCCGATCGACTACCCCCGATTTGTCAGTTTGGAACTAGACTTAAGCGATCCAAATCCTTGGGGTTCGATCGCCGCGTGGCTGACCCAACATCCACCGCCCCAAAACAGGGGCAGCTACAGCCCTTTGCCGGGATTTCAAATTCTCGGGGCAGAACACCTGACCAGGCATTCAGCAGCCGTGCAGTGGTCGTTCCTGAGCTATTTGAGGGAGATTGAAGCACACCTGCAAATGTGCGAGTCTACTGTGTTGCTGTGGGTGTCGCGGCCCTGGCTGAGTTCGATCGAACACTCGGCCCCGGAATTTTGGCACTGGCGAACCGGAGTATTTGAGTTTGAAGGCGAACCAACTCCAGCTAAGGGAGACTTCGGGCACTTTGAGGACTTGGAGAACTCCGGAAACTTCCGAAACTTGCGGGACAAGGGAGACTCCGGCGACAAACTTTTAATATCTTCTTTGTCTGAACAATCCCCAATTCCCGATGCCCCATCCCCAATTCCCGATGCCCCATCCCCAATTCCCGATGCCCCATCCCCAATTCCCGATGCCCCATCCGTCGAACTGGCAAATTTGGTGCTAGCAGCGGCCTCCTCCAAGGAATTGGAAGCAGAGAATAATGGCGCATCCGAGGACAACTTTCTGCCGCTGCAAACCCTGCAATACATCGAACTCCTGCAAGAACATCAGTGTTGTTCCGAAGCATTGGCTTTGGCTTATCACAGTTTGGGAAATTACTACCGCGATCGCATTCTGGGCGGAGACGTTTCCCCGCAGAACCTGACAATCGCCATTCGCGCGATCGAACAAGCGATCGCGTACCTCGAACTTGACGCCAACTCGCAGCAAAATCAACCACCAACCGACGAATGCGCGCGGCTGATTTCGGAATTGACACAAAATTTAACTCAGTACGCCCAAGAGTCCAACAACCTACCGCCCGTGGACGATCTGCTCAACGATCTCGGTACTCTCTACTGGATGCTGTCGCGCGATCGCACGCAGCATAACGCCTCAGATCCGGTATCCTGCCTCGAACGCAGCATCGCCCTCTACCTTGAAGGTTTGAGGCGAACAAATGCCGAGACCGCACCCCAAACCCGCGTTAGATTAAACAAAAATTTGGGAATCGCCTCGGCGGATTTAGCCCGCTATCGAGACAAGACACAGAACTTGCAGCAAGCAGTTGCAGCGTACCAACAAGCGCTGCTGGATCTAGACCCCGCCGTGGAACCCCAGCAGTACGCTGCGGCTCAGAATAATTTGGCGACAGCATACTGGAATTTAGCCCAAGACGGTGAGCCGATCGCATATCTCAAAAGCGCGATCGCAGCTTACGCCCAAGCCCTCTCCTGCTACAGTCCCGAACGAGAACCCCTCAACTATGCCGGAGTGCAAAACAACCTCGGTACCGCCTGCTGGAACCTCGCCCAGCACGAACCCTCAGAACCCCTGCTAGTCACGGCGATTGAGGCTTACCGCGAAGCATTGAAATACCGCACCCGAGAATTAGTACCCGCCGCCGCCGCCGCTACGTACAACAATCTCGGTACCGCTTATTGGCATTTGGCGAACCAGTTCCAGCAGAAACAGGCCCGGACGGAATCTTTGCAGCAGGCGATTACCGCCTACGAAGCCGCCTTGGATATCGCCGGAGAGATCGATCGAACCCAACTCACCTTCGACACCTTGGCCGCCCGCAACAATCTCGGACTAGCGCACTATCAACTAGCCACAGACGTAAATTTCGCCGCCAACAAAGCCGCACAGACAAGCCATCTAGAAGCAGCACTGCACCACCAGTTGCAAGTGTGCGCCGAATGGGGACAACATCTCAAGGACAAAGGGTTAACATATGGGGATAAACTCAACCTGCAAGCCCCGGCAAACTCCCAAGCTGCTGATTCGCGGCAAACAGCATTGAGCTATATTGTCAAAACGATTAGAGCTTTCTATAGTGAATGTGGGCTGCCTGGCCAAAATTTAGCCTTATCCAAAGTTCCCGGAGATTTATTGCCTGAAATTTTGCGTAGGTTATAAATAGGGCTATAACTATTAAAAGCTCAATTTTTTCGAGATTTGTATCCAGTTTTCTATTATTATGGCTGAATATTCTTGCCTAATTCTTCAAGCAAACTTGTGGTCATGGCCCCTGTAAAAATCCTTGTGGTTGATGACGACCCGGCAATCCGAAATTTAATTCAACGTTTTTTGAGCCAGCAAGGTTATCAAGTTGAGTCTGGCGAGGACGGTCAGACTGGTCTGGAATTATTTGAGCAACTCAATCCTGACTTGGTAGTTCTAGATGTAAATTTACCCGATACTACTGGCTACAAACTGTGTCAAGAAATGCAAAGACGCACGGGCGTGTTTGTGTTGATGCTGACCAGCCGAACGGATGAAGCTGACAAAATGAAAGGGTTTGCCGAAGGAGCTGACGATTACATTACTAAACCTTTTAGTCTTGTAGAGATTGGAGCTCGCGTTGCAGCAATTTTAAAGCGCAAGCGTATTGTTACTCCCGCCGAACAACAAAGTCTTACGTTTGGACAGCTACTAATAGATCCGGTTCGCCGCGAGGTAATTATCGGCAGTCAGATAGTTGCTTTGACTGCTTTAGAATTTGACCTGCTGTACTGTTTGGCCAGCAAACCCGGTCGCGTGTGGAGGCGATCGGAATTGCTGCATGAAGTGTGGGACTATGAGTATGTAGGAGCCGATCGCGTGGTGGATGTCCATATCGGTCAAATTCGCCGCAAAATTGAACCAGATGCCAATCAAATTTCGATGATTCAAACCGTCCGGGGGGTGGGTTACAAGTTTGAACCCACAACCTAGTAACATTCGGTATTCGGCAGCGGATATGAAGGCAGAAGGCTGTAGGCGCGGGTTCACCAATATCTCTGATTCACATACTCGATATTTGTCAACCCGCCCTCCCCACGCAATAATTCAGATCGATCGACTATCTGATTGCTGGTTCTGCAAATACTCGCGCACTTCGATCGCACTCTCAAAACCCCTGCGCACGCAGTCTCCCAAAGCTATACCGCCAACGTAGTTGCTGCACAAATACACCCCGGGCAAAGATTTTAAGCCGTTTTCGATTTGTTGCAGGCGCTGAATATGCCCCAGATTGTACTGAGGAATCGCCCGCTTCCACAGCTTCACCGCTAAAACTTTTGGCTGTGGCACATCTGGTTTCAGCAAAATCCGAGACAAATCTCGGTGCACCTCCCGAACGATTTGTTCTGAGTCGAGATTGCCAATTTCCGAGTCTGTTGCCCCGCCGATGTAACTGGTGAGAGTTTGCCAGCCCGCAGGCGCGCGATCGGCAAATAAACTCGATGTCCAAATCGTCCCGAGAGTGCGAATTCCCTGCCCCCTCGGAATTAAATTTCCAAAACCTACTAATTTACCCTTGACATCCGACTGCGGGTATGCTAATACAACGGAGGCAACCGTAGGATAAGTAAAAGCTTGTAAAGCGCTGCTAACTTGCGGTTCCAGAGGCTGCAATAATTCGGCTGTAACGTAAGCCGGCGTTGTCAAAACCACGGTGCGCGCCTCAACTTGTTGGGGCCCATCGGGCGTGGAAAATTCAGCAATATAAGTTTCGCGTTCTGTGCGCTGGAGGCTAGTCAATTGCCAGTTGAGTTTCACTCGATCGCCCAATTGAGCCGCGATCGCCTCTGGCAGAGCCTTCAACCCCTGTTTAAACGAACCCAACTCCCCCGGCCTAGTTTTAGGAACATTCGGGTCTGCAGGCATTTTCTTCGGTCTTTTCCTAGCAGAAAGCAGCGCGCCCGCCGCCAGCCCGCCACCCACATCAGCCATCTTCGTTACCCGCCCAAAAGCCGCAGCCGCGCTAAGTTGTTGCGGATCTCCCGCATAAACCCCAGAAACAAAAGGTTCCACCAACCGCTGCATCACTTCCGTCCCCAGATGACGGCGGAAAAATTGAGAAACAGTTTCCTCGCCACCCTGCTGGGAAAGTCGATCGCCCATTGCCGGCGCGACAAACCCCAAAGCCCCGAACAACGCCCGCAGTTTCCCCGGAAAACTCAGCAACTGAGACTGAATCATCGCCGGTGGAGTCATCGGCACCGGTTGCAGCTTATTTCCCCAATAAACAAAACGAGGCAATTGGCGATCGGCCAAAATCAACTCCTGCTTCAATCCCACATCCACCGCCAACTTCATCAATTCTGGCGTCGGCGAAAAACTGTTCGGGCCCTCCTCCCAGAGAAACCCCCCCGCTGTCACAGTTGTGATGTTCCCGCCCACACGTCCCTGACTCTCAGCGACTAAAATCTTCAGCGGCGATGCACTCGCTGCTTCCTTGTGAAGTGCGTGCGCCAAACTCAAACCGCTAATACCTGCACCCACAATTAAGGTATCTAAAAGTTCCATATTACATAGAAAAATATCGCAATCTTTATGTTACATGGCTTTGCACGGCTTGCGTTCTTTGCTGGACGTACTGCAAAACCGCTTTCAGATTACCGAATCCGGAATCGGGAATTGGCAATGGGGAGTCTGGAATTGGTAGGCTGTCCTGCATTTCTCAAGCATTCTTCTGGAAGCTTGCAGATTCACCTCTCTCCGTGTCCCCGCGTCCCTCACCGCCTCCTTTAAGACGACGGAGTTACATTGTTGCTGTGCAGGTCTTGAGGAGATTGAAACAGAGTTTCGAGATAAACTCTAGCAGCTTGGCGGTAGCTGCGCGACGCTTCCGGCGTACCGCTGTCGGCATTCTGCAACAAAAACAGCGACAGGGCCGCGCAAAATACTCGGTCTAGATCCCATTCGGGATGGGTTTCCAGGTAAGTTTTGAGAGAATCGTGCAGCGTTTCGGGAATTTCGGCAAAAATACTGACTGTTGGGTTCATCATTTTTTTTAGTCTCGCTAATAAATTGAAAACAGAACCCCCCTTTCGGCCGGATACAGGTGCAGGCACAGCCGAAATCAGAGCGCTTTTTTTATGTCGGTCGCATCATTGTGCGCTATCAGGGGGTGGGTTTGTCAATGTTGCGAAATATTACAAAGTCCTTTATGTAAAAAAAAGATTTACGAAATAATGGGCTTTTCAACTCATTATTTGTTACATAACTTTATATTCTGGAGTTTTTATGAAGGATTTGGCAGCAGGTTAACGAAATCCCCAATTCTGCAGCAAGATCCGACCGTGCCGTTAATTTCTGTGGAAAACTTCCTCAAATCTGTGGAAAACCTCAGACTTGCCTGTGGAAACGCTGTGGAATGTTTAGGTAAAAGTCAGGGAAAAAATAAGAATTGCAAAGGGCATGGGGCATGGGGCATGGGGCATGGGTAGCAAATAACAAATAAGTAGGTAGGCGGGATTAAACCGAACTAGGTAACAGTATGTAAACAGGGCTAAATCACTTACGTTTAGGGGATTTGGATACTTTACAATCGTTTACATGGTGGCGTTTTACAGCGCTTACTTATACCAATTTTAAAAAAGAATGCAACAGTATTCTTGTTCCCTCCGCAATGCAGCGGGGGGCTAGGGGGGTCGAAGAGTGTTGCACGATTTTAGAGAAATGGTATTACTTAACAAATGACTGCTGACTAATGACTAATGACTTCCTAAGTGCCACTCTGCCGCTTTTTGGCGCATGATTGCCAATTCTTCCGGGGGCATTTTGTCGAGGTTGGCTAAGATAAAGCTCATGCGACCGATCGATCCAAGTTTGTCCCGGTGGCGCGCGAGGAAGTCCCAGTAGAAGAAGTTGAACGGACAGGCATTTTCGCCCGATCGCACAGTGCGATCGAACTTGCACCCCTGACAATAATCGCTCATTTTATTGATGTAATTGGCAGAAGCAGCGTAGGGTTTCGACGCCAACACACCGCCGTCAGCAAACAAACCCATGCCCAGCACATTAGTCTGCATTACCCAGTCGTAGGCATCCACAAACGCGCTGTGGAACCACTTTTCTAGCTGCTGGGGCGAGATTCCCGCAATTAGACCAAAATTGCTCAAAATCATCAATCGCTGGATGTGGTGCGCCCAAGCGCTGCCTTCGACTTGAGTTAAAACTTGGCGCAAACAGTTCATATCTGTTTTGCTAGCGTCCCAAAAAAACTCCGGCAGCGGCTGAGTGTGGTTGAACCAATTCTTCTGAAAATAATCAGCATCCACGTAAAAATACACACCGCGAATGTATTCTCGCCAGCCCAGAATTTGGCGGATAAAACCTTCGACGCCGTTTAAATTTAAGTTTTTTTCTAGGTAGGCTGTTTCGGCAGCTTGAATAACTTCTAAAGGATGCAGCAAGCCAATATTGAGATAGGGAGAAATTAGCGAATGCCACATGGTTTCCTCCCCCGCGACCATCGCGTCTTGATAAGGGCCGAAAGCGGGTAGACGCTGTTCTATGAAGTTATCTAATACTTGCAGTGCTTGCTCTCGCGTAACCGCCCAGCGAAAAGGTTCAATATTTCCGTAAGTTGGGAAAGATAGAGATTTAACTTGTGCGATAACTTCTTGAGTTACGGCGTCCGGTTCAAACCAAAGAGCTTTTGGTGTATTCAGTTTGCCTTTTGGCGGCTGGCGATTTTCTTTATCAAAATTCCACTTGCCTCCGACAGGTTTACTGCCATCCATTAAAACTTGGAAACGCTGGCGGCTGGCTCGATAGAAGTCTTCCATTAACAAACGTTTGCGACTTGAAGCCCAATCTTGGAACTCTGTTTCTGTCCACAGGAATTGATTGTTGGGAATCAGCGTTATCTTGCAGGGAAGTTGCAAGTTTTCAACAAGCTGTAAAAAAGGTCGATCGTTCGGCACCATTACCCGTAATTCGGTAATCTTCTGAGCTTGAACCCAAGCTTGGAGAGGTGTTTCAAAATCGCCAGATGTTGTGTAAGTGACTTGACAGCCGCCGCGCCGCAATTCTTCTGCAAAGTGCCGCATTGCCGACCAAATTAATACTAATTTTTGTCGGTGGTAAGGGCGCTGTTGAACGTGCTGCCAAGATTCAATCAAGATTACCGGTAGGGAAGATCGATCGTCAAGGCTGAGGTTAAGAGCAGCTTGCTTCTGCCAAAGTTGATCGCCTAGTATCCAAACGCCAACAGTCATTTTACTTTTTTTCCGTGAAACTTATTTTTTACTTTTTATGAGGGCTGGTTGGGGAGCATCTCACTTTTGCAGTTAAGCTAGAAATAGGAGTTTTAAGGCAGGAGGCCCGAGGCAGGAGGCAGGAGGAAAGAGCCAGAAGAAGTGTTTTTACAAATATGAGATGCTCCCGCTGGTTGTCTCTTCAGCAAACTTAGTTTGCTGACAACTTACAACTCACAACTCATATTTTTTTGAGTTATTCAAAGAAATTACTAGAGGATAACATGGATTTCAAATAATAGGAACACAGACCAGTATTTTAATTAAAACTTTATGTCACCTTGTACTTCAGTTATTAAGATGATCCGGCAAAATTACACAAAAATTATTTTTTTAATCATACAAAACAGATGGTTGCCAACAGCTAACTCCAGATTTTTTAAAGATATGTGATACGGTAAAATAATTATCTGACCTCCAGATAGGAGTGCTTTCGGGGCAGATTTTACCAATTATTTAGGAGAAAGTAAATGTTCGATTACTTCACTGACGAGGACAATATCAAATGAGTGTAGCATATCGGTATCCGGAAGTACGTAAATATCGCCTTGGCTCGACTGACACGCGGGGAATTTTTGACGGTAAATGGCAATTCCGGGTGCAGAAGTGTCAACGCCGACAACTTCGCCGCCGTGCTCTGCGATGAAGTGACCTCGGCTGCCATTGCCACAGCCGAGGTTCAAAACTCGGAGTTTTCTCTGGCTTGCCTCCTGAATTGTCGCTAGCATTTCTAAAAGGGGAGATATCAAATAAGCGTGATGATATCTGAGACGGTTGTTTGTGTAATAATATCTATAATTGCTAGAGTTTTTTTTCATCGATTAAGCTCTGGAGATTATTGCCGAGACCGCAAATTTACGTAGCATGGGCACACTGTTTGGACCAATGTTCGCCATATTACGGTGCTCAGAGCCGATCGGCGACTCGATCGTCTCATTCTTTTTGTTTGACAGGTGAATTATTGTCACCGAATCAATCGGAGGTCAAAAGAAATCTTTCACAGGGTGCAAAATCTCGAATCGCCCATCTCGGGCCCATCTCTCGAAGGCATTCGGAAAGAAAAAGTCCGATCGACGAGCAAGGACGATCTCCTTACACTAGCCGGATACAGAACTTTTTGCCTCTTACCTTCGACCCGAAGCCTGCATCCCTGCGATTTTACCTTCAACCAACTACCGTCTGTAAACCCGAGGCTTTTTTGCAGCCTGACAGATGTTGCCCCGGGGCGATCGGGTGCAAGTTGAGCCGACAATTGAAATAAAATTGTGGCCTAAATCACAGACATTTGCCCAACAAATTGCTAACCATCTTTAATTCAAGACACTTAGAATCGAGATGATTACAGTGGCTTCTATAATTGTGTTTAACTGTTGTTCTGAAGCTGTGTTGTCCTCTCAGCACAGCAGCCGGGACAGATTCGCTAGTCGGTCTGGTTTATCGCACTGTGGTCGCTGTTGGGTGTTGCACCTTAATTTAGATACGTCCTATGGTTAAGTTAGGTCAATCCTCCTTTCGCCGTATTTTACTGTCGCGGATTTTGTTGCTCAGCGTACCTGTTCTACTGGTGGGGGAGTATGTTACCTATCGCAAGGCACGCTCGACGCTTCTGGAAACTGCTCGTCAAAACTTGACAGAAAGTGCCGTCAGAAAAGCAGAAACTATTGAACAGTGGGCGAAATCGCTGAAGTCGAATCTGATCGGCGCTTCGGAAAACTCGATGTTGCAGTCTGTAGAGCCGAAGGATTATCAAAAGTTTATCGCGCAATTAGGGCAGCGGTTGCCAGCGCAGGTTGATTGCTTGCAATTGACTAATTTAACAACAAATCAAGTGATAGCAAGCACTTGCGGGCAGCAGCCCATTCAGTCGCTGCCTGCCAAATTTTGGCCGCAAGTGCAGCAACAGCAAACGCTGCTGGACGAAAAGAGCGTTTACATCAGTCTGTCGTGGCCTCTGCAGCGAGAGGGGAAAGCAAACGACAACAAGCTGGCTTTGGGTGCTGAAGATTTTCCCGAGGCGGGTAAAGAAGGCCGCGACAGCCAAGTGAGTTTGGTGTTGAGCGCTCCAGTTTACATTCGTCGGGGCAACAGCAGGCAGTTGAGTTATGCTTTGAGTTTGCAGTCAGCCCTGCCAGTGCAAACCAGCGCTCCCAAGGGTTCTCTAGCGGGCTATACGGTGGCGATCGACCAAGATGGAACGATTTTGGCGCACCCGAATATCAATCGCGTGGGCCGCAATATTGACCAAGAGGCAGATGCCGCTCGACTAAAAAGTATTGTCAGAAGGGCGATCGCCGGCGGACAAGCTTTTCTCCACCTATTTTCCTTTGAAAGAAATGGTGTAGAGTTACTAGCAGGATACGCTGCTATCCCGAGTCCTTCAACTAAACAGGAGGACAGCAAGTGGATTATTTTAGCTGTCTCTCGTTTAGATTACGCTCTGTCAGGTTTGGAAGAAATTCAGCAAGTTTTATTTAATTTAATTGTAGGTTTGGTTGCTGCTAGTATCGTCGCAACTTTATATCTGTCTCGCGACTTGGCGCGTCCTTTGGAAAAACTGAGAGACTACGCGCTGAAAGTAGATACAGAAGCGCCGCAGGCAGTGCCCCAAAATTTCCAAATTCGGGAATTCAATCAACTATCAGAAGCACTCAATAGCATGGTGCAGCGCCTCAGATCCTGGGCTGGAGAATTGGAAGTCGCAACCAAGGAAGCGCAAGTTGCCAATCAGTTAAAAAATGAATTTTTGGGCAATATTTCTCACGAATTGAGAACGCCGCTCAACGGGATTATTGGTTTTATTCAAATTGTTCGGGACGGCTACTGCGATGACCGAGATGAAGAGATGGAGTTCTTGCAGCGTGCCCACGACTCGTCAATGCAATTGCTCAATATTATTAATGATATTTTGGACATTGCTAAAATAGAAGCCGGCACGTTCTCCATGATATTAGAAGTAGTTGATATTACCCAGGTACTGGAAGACGCGATTGATTTGCAGGCCGCTCAAATTGAAGAAAAAGGTTTGAAGTTAAGTTTGCCCGCACCTCACGATCCGATTATTGTTCATGCCGATCCGGAGAAGCTCAAACAGGTGTTTTTGAACGTTTTGAGCAATGCTGTTAAGTTTACCGAGTCGGGCAGTATTAAGATATCTGTGCGGCTAGAATCGAGGAGTAATTCTGGTAGTTTTAACGGCAGTGCGGAAAGTACGAACGGCATCAGCGGTCAAAACGATTGGGTGGTGGTGACAATTAAAGATACGGGAATTGGTATCGATCCTGAGCAGCAGCAGAAATTGTTTCAACCTTTTGTGATGGCTGATGGTTCTACAACTCGCAGGTTTGGCGGTAACGGTTTGGGCTTGGCTATCTCCCGAAGGATAATGGAATCTATGATCGGAAGCATTACCCTGCACAGCGCGGGTGTTAATCAAGGTACTACGGTGATGATTTCTTTGCCTGTCAATCAGCAGTCAAGTTTTTATTTTCAGAGCCAGGACTTAGTAAAGGAAAAGGGAAATTATAAAAGTTGAGGAGTGATTTTCCCAATCTAAAATCTAAAATCTAAAATCTAAAATCTAAAATGGTATTAGGGGCTGTCCGCCGAGTTCGAGGGATTTGCTCAAAGCGCTGAGAATGCCGATTAATTCGACGGAGGCGGAGCCGGAAGAGGTAGGGCAGGGTGTATTTGTTTGCACGCAGTTGAGGAAGCGATCGCACACTCGCCGCAGCGGTTCTACTTCTTCTAAACTCAACACTTCGCGACCTTTGAGGCTAGTAGTTTTCTGCGGTGCGATCCTCTTCGAGGGCTTCGCTAACGCACTTTCAAAAGAGTTATGCTCTTCGCCCCCGCAATTGTGATTGCCGCGCTGCAAAATCAGGGGAGTTTCTGGGGACATTTCGTCAAAAATCAAGGTTCCCAAACTGCCAACAACTGTTAAGCGCCGCTGTTTGTCTGGATTTAGCCAGCACAGGTGAATGAATGCTTGAAATCCGTCGGGATAGGTAAGCGTTACCCAGACTAAATCGGCTAGTCCTTCTGAATAATTCGCAGTCATCCGTGAAGAAGCAAATTGATTTTGTATTTCTGCTGCTACTTCTTTATTTATTCCCTCTTCCCTCTTCCCTCTTCCCTCTTCCCTCTTCCCTCTTCCCTCTTCCCTCTTCCCTCTTCCCTCTTCCCTCTTCCTTCGGAAATACAGTGCCCATCGCGCTTACTTGAATTGGAGTTTGTTCGAGCCAAGTATTGAAAATAGCGATATCGTGAACGGCCAAGTCCCAAAGGGCATCAACGTCATGGCGCACGGGTTCAAAATGCGTGCGCTGGGCGTAACCGTAGCGCAATTTTCCGAGTTGATGCTGTTGAATAATTGTTTGGCCTCGATCGACTGCTGGATGAAACAGATAAGTGTGGTCAACGAAGAGCTGCCGCTGCTGTTTTTCGGCTAATTGGCAGAGTTCTATGGCTTCAGTCAGGTTGAGGGCGAGGGGTTTTTCTGCTAAGACGTGGTAGCCTTGTTGCAGCGCTGCTGCTGCGAGGGTGTAGTGTGTGGAAGCTGGAGTGGCGATCGCCACAGCTTCCAGTCCCGGCAATGCTTGGACTTGAGACCAATCGGTAGCTAGAATCACCGAGGCATCGAAATTAAACTGTTTTTGAACGGCCGCCAATGAATCTCGATTCGGGTCTACCACCGCTAAAACTTGGCTGTTGGGATGTTCGAGAAAGTTGCGAATTAGGTTAACTCCCCAGCGACCGGCACCCAATACAGCTATTCCGATTTTCATTGATTATAATTTCAAAAATCGCACAGCAATTATAGCATATTTTGTTATTATTATCTATGTTTTAATTCAAAAAAATCACTGTTGACTGTTGGCAGTAGTTATTGGTTATTGCTTGTGGGTAAGCTGCTACGCATTTAAATTGAATCCAGATCCGGGCTCTCCTGCCCGTTCCACAATTATTGTAGAAAAATTGACTTTCAAATTAGATGCACAACAGCTTAGCAGCTAACAAATAACAAATAACCAATAACTGATAACACCAGTCAACTGTCAACTGTCAACTGTCAACTGACTACCAACTAATTTATTGAAAGCTGCCTGAGCCGCTGCTTGTTCCGCCGCTTTGATCGATCGACCTTTTCCCTCTGCTACCAACTTTCCCTGAATGAGAACTTCTGCTGTAAAACGATCTTCCCCGCCCTGCACAGTCCCGGTTTCTTGCACGCTATATTTGGGCAAAGTTTTGTATTTCCCTTGAGTCAATTCTTGGAGAGCAGCTTTGTAGTTTTGGCGGGCCGGATCGCTGCGGATTTCTGTCGCTAAGCGTTGAAAGTGAGAATCTAGCCAAGGCCGAATTAATTCTAAGCTCTGGGTACTCAAATAAAGCGCAGCCAGTACCGCTTCCAAAGCATCGGCCAGTCGGGGTTCAGCGCCTGTTTTGTCCGAGGCGGCGCTGCTGGAAACAATTAAATAGCGATCGAACCCGTAACTTTCAGCGATTTTAGCAAGAATGCGATCGCTCACCAAGATCGATCGAATAGCAGCAAATTCCCCCACTGTACAGTCGGGATAAATCTCAAACAACAATTCCGAAGCCGTCAGCCGCACGACTGCATCGCCGACAAACTCTAGTTGCTCGTAATTTGCCTTAGCTGACGCGCTCGCATGAGTCAAAGCTAAATCGAGGAGATGCCATTTTATCGCAGCATTCTTTGGCAGTCCCAATTTTTGAATTAATGTTTCAAGTTGCTTTTGGCGACCCGGATAAATCATACCATTTTAGATTTTAGATTTTAGATTTTAGACTTGCGAATAACTCATGAATCGCCTGGTTGGAAGCTTGTCAAAAGTTGCGTTCTTTTTTGAAATCGATATCAAATTCATATTAATAATAAAAAAATCATTGAAAAACTAAATATTTGTCCGGGTGCTTGTGGCGAACCTTACCTAAAATCAGGCAGGTCGAAAAGATTTGTCGGCCTTATTCCCAAGCGGTAATTTTACAGTCCTGGACGGACCGACTCTACCTGTAGGGCGATGCACACCGCATCTTACAACTACAGATAGTTTAAAAAATGATTCCTTGCATAAGTCCTATTTTAATTAAATTGAGGGGGGAAAAAGTCGGACATAAGCCGGGTTCTGTTCTCTCAACTGCAAGCAATTTTCGAGGGCAGTTATCTATCTGGGACGCCTGTTACCAGACGCCTCAAGCGGTACCAAAAAACGGAACTGGTAAAAAACCAACCATAGTCCCTCCGACCTTGCTCCCAACTGGGGTTTACCGAGCCAGCACCTCTCAATGCTGCTGGTGCGCTCTTACCGCACCTTTGCACCCTTACCCCCTAACACTTTGCGATTTTCGATGCTCGATTTTTGATGCAATCTCAAATCTCAAATCTCAAATCTCAAATCGGGGGGCGGTATCTTTCTGTGGCACTATCCTCACGATCGCTCGCACTGGGCGTTACCCAGCAAGTTTGGTTTTTCGGGAGCCCGGACTTTCCTCAGACAAGCTTTCGCTAATCCGCAACCGCCTGCGCCTACTTTTTCCCCAGATTTATTGTACGCGATCGTTCGTCAATCAATTTAGGATTTTAGATTTACGATTTTAAGTTGTCGCCCACTTAATTTTGACATTTGTGTTTATTCAAACTCTTGTGCGGGGGGTTGCAAAGCCCGCCCAACAATTAAATTTCAATGCAAATCTCCTTAACTCCACTCTGATCAAATCCGGTAGCATCGGAATTAATATAACCCGAAATCAGGACACGGCGCCGTGCCGTGTCCCTACAATAAATCTGGCGCGCAAGAAACGGCACGGCGCCGTGTCCTCGCTTATCATTCCGGCGCAGGAATTGATATCACGGATGAATCTGGAAACTTAAAATTTTTGGATTTATCACAGGGCTTCAACTAGGGGCAGGAAACCTTTGTCCATAACAGGATTTTGAATTATTCACTCCCTATCCCAAATCTCCAATCTCAAGTCTTAAATCCGGTTACTTTACTGACTCATCTTTCACATTAGAAAAGTTTTCAAACCAGCCGCGCCGCCAGAAGAAGTAAACTAAAGCCGAGGCGATCGCTACCATGATCGCCCAACAAAGCGGATAGCCAAAATACCAATTCAGTTCCGGCATATTCCAAGGCGATTTCTCTGTATTGAAATTCATCCCGTATACTCCCGCCACAAAAGTTAGAGGAATAAAGATACTAGAAATTACTGTCAGCAGTTTCATAATTTCATTCATTTTATTGCCAACCGATGACAGATAAACATCCATTAAACCCGAAGACAGCTCTCGATAGGTTTCCACCATATCCATCACCTGCACCGTGTGATCGTAACAGTCGCGCAGGTAAATTCGCACCTCGGGACTAATCAAATCACTGCTATCTCGAATCAAAACATTAATTGCATCCCGCTGCGGCCAAATGGCGCGGCGCAGCGTCAGCAATTCTCGCCGAATTTTATAAATTTTTTCCAGGGTTCTGCGGGTGGGGTTCACCACCACTTCATCCTCTAGTTCTTCAATGCGCTCTCCGTACATTTCTAATACTGGGAAGAATCCATCTATAATCGAATCTAACAGAGTATAAGCTAGATAATCTGCTCCGTGTTTGCGAATAATTCCTTGTCCTTTACGAATGCGATCGCGCACGGGATCGAAACAATCATAGTCCGGTTCTTCCTGAACAGTTAGCAGGTAATGTTTACCCAAAAGCAAACTAACTTGTTCTTTGTGAAAATTATCTGAATTCGGCTTAATCATCACCATCCAGGCAATGATTAAAATATGATTTTCGTAATTTACAACTTTAGGGCGCTGGGGTACATTAACCACATCCTCTTGAGCCACAAGATGCAAATCAA
Organism: Microcoleus sp. F10-B2; assembly: GCF_036704965.1. Lineage (NCBI taxonomy): Bacteria > Bacillati > Cyanobacteriota > Cyanophyceae > Oscillatoriales > Microcoleaceae > Microcoleus > Microcoleus sp. F10-B2. Next base: position 18,367 of record NZ_JAUBTB010000070.1, read on the forward strand.
ACACTTCGCCCATTTGAAGCCAAGTTTCTTGATTTCCCAATCCCAACACATCAACCCAAGAAACAGATGCTGTATCTAAATACGCAGCAGCTTCTTGAGGATTTGCCAAGTGGGCGCGAGTAGCTGCTGTCTCGCAATAGTCAATTAATACAATCTCCGGAGGCGGCGCATCGGGTTCTAAGTCGAGAGTTCCCGGCGGTGCCCCCGGATCGTCATAAAAATAGTCAACGTAGGAATCATCATCATCATCATCATCATCATCTTTAATTGGTTTTGCAAATGCACTAGAACTATGTATGCTTTTGTATACCATGCTCGTATTCCTGACTTTTAGAACCTTGAATTAGATTATCATTTTTTTCGTGCGACTACCAATTACCACTTACCAATTACTAATTACCAATTACCTCTGCCGAATTGGAATCTCGATCGCGAATTCGCTTCCCTCTCCCGGCGCGGAAATGCACCGCAGCGTGCCCCCGTGTCTTTCTACCACAATCTGATAGGAGATAGACAGTCCCAAACCTGTACCTTTGCCCACTGGTTTAGTAGTAAAAAACGGGTCAAATACCCGAGATTTAACAGACTCTACCATTCCCGCCCCGTTATCGGAAATTGCGATCGCAATCCGATTGTTATCCAAAACCTCCGTGCGAATCCGAATCCAAGGCAATGAGTCGCAACTTAAAGGTAAACTTGGAAAATCTTGCCGTTCTGTTTCCGAAGCAGTCGCCAATTCCAGCTTCCTATTCCTGACATCGGCTAAAGCATCAATAGCATTATTTAAAAGATTCATAAACACTTGATTTAACTGTCCTGCGTAGCACTGTATCGGTGGCAAATTTCCATATTCTTTAACTATTTCAATATTACGATTTCTGCCATTTTCTTTAAGTCTGTGTTGCAATATTAACAGAGCGCTATCTATTCCTTCGTGGATATTAACACGCTTTATATCTGATTCTTCGAGGCGGGAAAAGTTGCGCAAAGACAGAACAATTTGGCGAATTCGCTCGGCTCCGGTTTGAATTGAATTCAGTAGGTGTGGAAAATCCTCTTTCATAAATTCGAGTTCTATCTCTTCAGCAAACTCCGAAATTAAAGAAACAGGTTCCGGGTAATGTTCTTGATACAAATTGCACAGTTGCAGCAAATTTTTGGCATACTCGCTAGCGTAAATGATATTACCGTATATAAAACTGACAGGATTATTAATTTCGTGAGCAATTCCCGCGACTAGCTGTCCCAAACCAGACATTTTTTCCGCTTGAATTAGTTGAGCTTGAGTCCTTCCTAGCTGTTTCAATGTTTGCTCTAGCTGGTAATTTTTATGTTTTAACTGAGATTCAGCCTGTTTGCGCTTGGTAATATTGCGGGCGATAGCGATCGCTTGATTCGAGTTAAAAGGCAGCAATCTCGCTTCATAAGTTTCTTCTCCGGTCGGCATAGGTAGCGAATACTCTAGATTAACTGGAGTTCTGTTTTCGGAAACCTCAAGTATTGCCCGCTCGAATTGGCTGGCCGCGGTTGCCGGCAATATATCGATCATTCGTTGGCCCAGAAAATACTCGGGACTCACGTGCAAATCCGATGAATTTCCTGACAAGTAATCCAAAATAATGCCGTCAGCATCGATTCGGAAATACAAATCCGGCAATGCCAGAAAAACAGCTTCCAACTCCGAAGTTTTTTGGCGCAATGCTTCTTGGGCGCAGTAGCGATCGCTAATATCAACAATCACCCCATCCAAACAGCAAACGTTCCCATCTGCGTCGAACACAGGAGAACCTTTATCCCACACCCATTTAACAGTCCCGTCTGCTGCTAGCAAGCGGTATTCCAAGTTATAAGACTGTTTGTTTTCTATTGCTTGCCGAATAGTGGCTTCTACTTTTACCAAATCTTCCGGGTAAATAATGCTAGCAAAAGTCCTACCTCCCCTGTTCAAAGGCGAAATAAAATCCCCAGCAGGGTAGCCCGTTAGTAAGTAAACCGCATTGCTAATAAAACTTGTCGAAAAATCGCATTGCCAGCGATAAACCACTCCCGGAATATTTGCTACCAAAGACCTAAATCTGGTTTCGCTACGGCGCAAAGCTGCTTCCGATTCATGGCGTTCTGTAATATCGCGAGCGAAAGCTAGCACTGCAAATACATTGCCTTCAGCGTCGCGCAGGGGAAGTTTTTGGGTATCAAAAATATGTACTGAACCGTCTGCAACAGTGGCCGGATCGCAGGGATTGTGGATAATTTCGCCTGCCAGTACAGCAGAGTCGTCTGTGCGGAAGCCTCGGATATTTTTGGCAGAATTTCCAAACACTAGCTCTACTGAAAACCCTAATTCTAAATCTGATTTGCCAATTATTTCTTCTACTCTTTTGCCGATCGCTTGAGCAAAACTCCTGTTGACCAAAATATAGCAAAAATTTTTGTCTTTGGCAAAAATCCAGTCGCTGGTTTTGTCTATTACTGTACGCAGGAGTTGTTCGGAACGTGCGGTTTTTTCCAAAGCTACCTGCAGTTCTAGTTCCAGGCACTTGCGAGCAGTAATGTTTTCAAAAGCAACGCCGACGCAGTTGTTAGGTAATGGAAAAGCTTTAATAGAAAAAGCGCGAGTTATTCGACCGCCTTCATCGCAGTCAATATCTTCAAGTTCTACGGCTTTTTGGCCCAGAATTACCGAAGCAAATGCTTGGGGAATGTTTTTCGATCGCAGGTGGGGAAAAATCTCGTCGATTGTCATGCCCAAAACGTCGGCCATTTCTAATCCGGTAAACAGGGTAGCAGCGGGATTCGAGGCGATCGCCCTGAGAGTGCTGTCATCGTCTATATTTTCTAAATGGTAGACGTACAAACCAATTTGCATATTCTCGACAATTTGGTCGTAGAGGCGCACGCTTTCGTCCACCTGCCTGCGTTCGGTGATATCTTCAGTAATACCTAAAACGTACTGAGGACGGCCTGCAGCGTCGAGAATTGGCACTTTGCGGGTGTGCAGTATTCTCATACCTTTGTGGCGAGTTTGAATCGGCTCTTCGGCTATGTCTTTAACAGTAGACTGGTTGCGATTGCCGGTCAGTATTTCCCTGTCTTGAGCGGTGAAAACATCAGCTTGTTCTTTGGGGTAAATATCGTAGTCATTTTTGCCGATCGCCTCTTGAGAGGTAACACCTGCGATCGTTTCTCCCGCTTTATTCCACAGCACAAATTTCAGGGAGGAAGCATCTTTAGCAAAAACTCCCACCGGCAGATTTTCTACTACGGAATTGAGAAACCCTCTAGCTGATTTTAATTCGGCTTCTGCACGCTTGCGTTCGATGCCTAAAGCGATGACATCGGCAACCGATGCTAAAGTTTCTTGAAAGGGTGGTGTCAGCGGTTGGCTGCTGATAATTACCATAACTCCCACCAGCCGTTCTTCGACAATTAAAGGGTAGCCGGCGAAGGTGAAAATTTGCTTGGGGATTGGACAATTTGCGGGCTTTTGACGGCTGTTGATAATTGCTAATTCGGAACTGTGTGCCGCTGTTGCTTGGGATTCTTCCTGTAGGAGTTCAAAATTATTCAGTTCAAATCCGCAGTCGAATTGCGCTTTTTGCTGTTTGGCGATCGAGTTAACTTTACTTTCAATAAAGCTAGCCCGATCTGCTGTGCGGCTGTAGATTCCCGAGACGGCTTGCAATTCCCAAACATTCTGTTGGGAGTTAAAAATCCAAATTTCAGCAGAGGCGACATCAAGATTTTGCACCATTGCCTCGCAGCAGGGAAGCAGGATATCTTGAGGGTGTTTGGTGAGGGCAATACCGACATCGGCTACCATTGCTGTGAGGCGAGAAGCTTGGGCTTTTTCTGCTTCCAACCGTTTGCGATCGGTGATGTCTTCCACCAAAGAAAGCACGGTAAAAGTGTCGCCGCTGCGAATAATCGAGTTGAACCAGCGACACCAAATTACCTGTCCGCTTTTAGTATAGTTGCGGTTAATTGAAGTATTGCCTCTGCCTGTAGCTAGTTCGAGTTCGATCGCGCTTACAGCCTCTCTATCTTCTTCGCAAACCAAATCTAAATCGCCGAACTGCTTGCCCATCATATCATCGGATGTCCAGCCCAAGATTTCTTCAGCGCGTTTCGACCACTGAACGATGCGAAAATCTTGATCCCAGCCCACCATTGCCAGGGGACTGTTAGCTGCATTCAACCACAGTAAATGGTTGGATCTGCGCAACTCTTGAGTTTTCTGCTGCTGCCAGCGGTAGTGCCTGGTGATATCTCTACCAACGCCGAAAACCCGCATCTGGTTGCTAGAGGCATCCACCGCTGGCGTGTAAGCCGTTTCGTAAATTTTTATCCCGCCGTCTGCCGCCGTCACCTCGTGAATTGCCAGCCTTTTTTTCCCTGTGATCAATACTTGTTGCAGGCAGGGAGCAATCTGGGAGATTATCTTTTTGAGAGGAGCATTATTGGGATATAATTTTAATAATTCTTGATGAGTTTTGTTGACTATTTCAGCAGGTTCCAATCCCATCCAAGCAGCAGCGACAGGATTGATCGATAGGTAGTTTTGCTGTCGATCGCACTCTAGGAAAGCATCAACCGAGTTAGAGAAAAAAGACTGTAACGAGTTGATAACTTCCTGCATGGGTATTTTTCGATCGCTTGCAAGTTAAGCTCTAAAATTTTCCTAAAGTTAGTTTAACTCACTCGAATATTTTTGCGCACTTTACTGCGGCGGTTCCCGGTGCAATTTTTGGTGCAATTTCCTATAATACAAAAATTTTAAGGAAATAGTATTTTTTGGAATATAACTTAATTAGAGAGAGCAGATGCTCTTTTTTTGAACGAGACGTAGCGGATATCAAAGGGAGATGGGGAGAGGGGAAGAGTGGGAGAGTAGGAGAGGGGGAGAGTAGGAGAGGGGGAGAGTAGGAGAGGGAGAGAGGCGCTCAGAAACGCGGTTTTTGGGAAAAATACAGCGTATTCCAGGTTTGTGAAGTGTAGGGACACGGCACTGCCGTGTCCCTACGGGGAAGCTAACGATGGCGGGTGTACTTCATAAATAAGGTGCGCACGGAGCACCCGGAGCGACTGAAGACTACATCATGCCCATGCCGCCCATGCCGCCCATGCCGCCCATGCCGCCCATGCCGCCCATGCCGCCCATGCCGCCCATGTCGCCCATGTCGCCGCCGGCTTTTTTCTTCTCGGGTTTTTCGACAATCACAGCTTCAGTGGTCAACACCATACCAGCAATGGAACCGGCATTCTGCAAAGCCGATCGCACCACCTTAGCCGGGTCAATAATCCCGGCGGCAATCATATCCTCGTACACGTCGGTGAGAGCGTTGTAGCCAATGTTGAACTCGCTCGCCCGCACTCGTTCGATCACGATCGAACCTTCAACGCCGGCATTATCAGCGATTTGACGCAAAGGTGCTTCCAAAGCTTTCTTCACCAAGTCAGCGCCTACTTGTTCTTCGGTGTCTAAAGTATTTCTGATCGCATCTATTTTTGTAATCAGGTGAATTAGGGTCGTGCCACCTCCGGCAACGATACCTTCTTCCACAGCAGCTTTAGTAGCGTTCAGAGCGTCTTCAATACGCAGTTTACGGTCTTTGAGCTCGGTTTCGGTAGCGGCGCCGACTTTAATTACAGCGATGCCGCCGGCGAGTTTGGCGATGCGTTCGGTCAATTTTTCCTTGTCGTACTCGGAATCCGTCGCTTCTAGCTGCTTGCGGATTTGTTCGATCCGTTTTTGCACGTCAGCTTTGTGTTCGTCGCCAGCAACAATGATCGTGTTTTCTTTGTCGATCGTAATTTTGCGGGCGGTACCGAGCATTTCTAGAGTTGCGGTATCGATGCTGAGTCCGACTTCTTCGGAAATCAGTTGACCGCCGGTGAGCACGGCGATATCTTGAAGCATAGCTTTGCGCCGATCGCCAAAACCAGGAGATTTGGTTGCTGCGATGTTCAATACGCCGCGGGCTTTGTTGACTACCAGAGTTGCCAAAGCTTCGCCTTCAATATCTTCGGCGATAATTAGGAACGGTTGACCGGTGCGGGCGATTTTTTCGAGAACTGGAATTAGTTCTTGAATCGAGCTAATTTTTTTGTCGGTAATCAGGATGCGAGCGTTTTCGTAATCAACTTCCATGCGATCGGTGTTGGTGACGAAATACGGAGAAAGATATCCGCGATCGTACTGCATCCCTTCGACAACTTCCAATTCTGTTGTCAGAGATTTCGACTCTTCAACAGTAATTACGCCGTCTTTCGTGACTTTTTCCATCGCTTGGGAAATCATGGCGCCAACTTCTTCGTCGTTACCGGCGGAGACAGTGGCGACCTGAGCAATGGCGCTTCCTTCGACGGGTTTCGCCAATTTCTCGATTTCCAGCACCAAGTGGGCGATCGTTTTTTCAATACCCCGGCGCAGCGCAACTGGATTCGCGCCAGCGGCGACATTCTTCAAACCTTCGCGAATCAGGGATTGAGCTATAACCGTTGCGGTTGTTGTGCCGTCGCCTGCGATATCTTTAGTTTTGGAGGCTACTTCTTGAATTAAGCGAGCGCCGGCATTTTCCAGGGGGTCTTCGAGTTCGATCTCCCTAGCAACGGTGATACCGTCGTTAACGATTTGGGGAGCACCGTATTTCTTTTCCAATAGGACGTTCCGGCCTTTCGGGCCCAAGGTGATGCGGACTGCATCGGCGAGTTGATTGACGCCGCGTTCTAGTGCCCGCCGAGATTTGTCGCTAAATGCAACTATTTTGGTCATGTTTGTCTCCTGTCGCTTACATTAGCAAATTTAGCACTCTCTGAGTCTGAGTGCTAAGCCGATCGATTTTTGATTGTAGCGCGCCCCAACGGTGCGGGGGGTTGTGGGGGCGGATTGGAGATTTGGGCGAGGTCGAACGGTGGCTGAGGACACGGCTAAGGACACGGCACTGCCGTGTCCTCACAGATATAATGTGGTTTGTGACATATCTTGTGGGGTGGGCATCCTGCCCGCCCGTGAAAGGCTGATTGATATTGGTGCAAGATCTCAGTTAGATCCTTTACATCCGCTACATTGCTCGTTGCCGAACTTCCTTCTTCCTCCTTGCTTCTACCTATGGCTCGTTATTCTCGACTGCAAAAATTGGGTGCTTATATGCGCCCCCACTGGAAACCGGCATTCTGGGGCATTGTCTCCCTGTTAATTGTCAATGCTGTGGGCGTTTACATTCCCCTGCTGATTCGCAATGCAGTTGACACTCTGCAAATTGCGACTAAATTTGACCAAGTTTTCAACTACGTACTACTGATTCTGCTACTCGCCTCAATCATGTGGGTGATTCGGATGGCGTCGCGGATTTTGCTGTTTGGCGTGGGGCGTCAAGTCGAATTTGACCTCAAACAGCAAATATTTAATCATTTATTAACATTAGAACCGTCTTATTTTGCAGCCAATACGGTAGGAGATTTAATTAACCGGGCTACTTCCGATTTGGACAATATTCGGCGCTTGGTGGGGTTTGCAGTGTTGAGTTTGGCAAATACGGCATTTGCCTATGCTTTGACTTTGCCGGTGATGCTGGGGATTAATCTAAAGCTAACGCTGTTGGCGATCGCAGTTTATCCTTTAATGCTAGTTTTGGTGCAGTTATTTAGCGACAAACTTCGCATCCAACAGTTAGCCGTGCAAGAGGAACTGTCAGCGATGAGCGATTTAATTCAGGAAGATATGAGCGGGATTTCCGTAATTAAAATCTACGCTCAAGAAGAAAACGAACGCCGAGCTTTTCGCAATTCCAACGCACAGTTGCTATCAGCAAACTTGCTCTTAGCAAAAACTAGAAACTTTATTTTTCCACTGCTGGGCGGTTTGGCAAGCATCAGTTTGTTGGTGCTGCTTTCAGCAGGTGGCGGGGCAATTGCTCAGGGTGAAATTAGCATTGGCGATTTTGTGGCGTTGCTGATTTATGTCGAGCGTTTGGTGTTTCCGACGGCGCTGTTGGGTTTCACAATTACTGCTTACCAGCGGGGAGAAGTGAGTGTCGATCGCATCGAATCAATTCTGACTGTGGAACCGCAAATTAAAGATGGTGTCGGTGCAGTTGAACTGCCAAATCCAGTCAAAGGCGAAATTGTCGCCCGCCACTTAAATTATACCTATCCCGGCGCTAAGACACCCGCGCTTAAAAATGTTAATTTTACCATAAAACCGGGAGAAACTGTCGCAATTGTTGGGGCGATCGGCTCGGGAAAATCAACTTTAGCTAATGCGCTGCCACGCTTGCTAGATATCGATCCGGGTCAGTTATTTGTAGACGGACAGGATATTACTGAGGTGAAACTAACGCAATTGCGCGGGGCGATCGCCTACGTTCCCCAAGAAAGTTTTCTGTTCGGCACTACCATCAAGAATAACATCCGTTACGGGAATCCTTTAGCGGAACAGCCCGAGATTGAAGCTGCGGCAAAACAAGCGCAAATTCACGCCGAAATCCTCAACTTTCCGCAACAGTACAAAACAGTTGTCGGCGAGCGCGGCATTACTTTATCCGGCGGACAGCGCCAGCGGACGGCACTTGCTCGCGCTTTGTTAGTTGATGCCCCCGTGCTCATTTTGGATGATGCTCTTTCCAGCGTTGACAATCAAACTGCTACCGATATTTTGCAAAACTTGGCAACGGGAACCGATCGCAAAACGGTGATTTTTATCTCGCATCAAATGTCGGCGGCGGCCAGTGCCGATCGCATTTTTGTGATGGATAAGGGAGAAATAGTTCAGAGCGGAACTCATGCAGAATTGGTAGGTCAAACAGGGCTTTATCAGTATTTGTGGAACCAGCAAAAATTAGAGGAATTGCTGCACTGAACCTTGGCGATCGTGTCAAACTGTTTGGCAGTCATGACTTGAGTCATTTCAAGCTTTTAAAAATTCTGGCAACACAGAAACAGGCAGCTCCTTCAATTGACCCGATCGCACAAATTCAGCATAAGTATCAGCCTCTATTGCCTGCAAATCCCCTTCGAGTTTGTCGATAGTCATCTGCCGCAGTTCAGGAGATCGATCGTACATTTGGTTGATTTCTGCTTGCAGCAAGTTTAATTTTTCTTGAAGCTGACTCACGAGATGATTGGAAAACTCAGGCTCGATTTTACGATCGCCAGATTCTTCAGATAGATGCTTGAGAACCCGATTGAGAGCAACACGTTGGGCGATCGCCTCCTGATACTGCTGGCGCAACTCCTGGTTCTTCAATAACCCCAATTTTTCCAGCAGCGCCTTGGTGGTTAAACCTTGTACTAGCAGCGTAAATAAAACTACGCCAAACACGATCGCAATAATTTTTTCCCGTTCGGGGAAAACCTCCGGCACGCTCAAAGCTAAAGCAATCGATACAGAACCCCGCAATCCTCCCCACCAAATCACTGTTCTATCGGCTAATGAAATTTCAGATTTGGCCAACCTATTGCTCAACCATCCCAAACCAAAAATAGCGATCGCTCGCGTCACAAACATCGCCGCCACAGTTATGCCAATAACTCCTAAATTCGCTCCCAAACCAGCAAAACTAATTCGATCGCCAATCAGCAGGAACACGATCGAATTTACAAAAAACGCCACAAAATCCCAAAATTGTGTTACCGCCAGTCTGGTGCTGGGTTGCATACCGATACGAGAGCCGAAATTTCCAAATATCAAGCCCATCACCACCACACCAATCACCCCAGAACCACCCAATTCCTCAACAATTATATAAGTACCGTAGGCTGAAACTAAGGTTAACGATTGCTCCACCAAAGGTAAATCAAACCGCTGGGTGAGATAGGAGATCCCAAAACCGATCGCACTCCCGACAGCAATCCCGATTCCCACAAAAGCTAAGAAACGCCCCACCAGAAATGGGATGCCAACTTCATCCGTCCCTAAAGAGAATCCCAGCAAAAAACTAAAGGCAACAACAGCAATGCCATCATTAAATAAACTCTCTCCCTCCACCAGCAAAGCTAGGCGTTTTTCAACTCCCAGTTCCCGGAACAATGCAATAACTGAAACAGGATCTGTAGCAGATGTACTAGCTCCTACCAACAGGGCGATCGCTAAAGAAACTCCAGCTACTTGGTTGAGAGCAACAGCTACGCCCGCAACGGAAATAACAACACCCAAAACCGCATAAAGAGCGATCGGCACTAAATCCCGCTTGAGTTTAGACCATTCCAGATTCCAAGCAGCTTCAAACAAAAGAGGCGGCAAAAAAATCAACAGAATCAGTTCGGGCGAGAGCGACACCAATCGCACATCTATAAAAGCTAAACCCAACCCGACAATTACTAAAAGCAGCGTGTAGGGAATTTGGCGCAACCAGCCCCACAGTTGCGGCAGAATCGCCACACTTAAGGAAACTAATAGCACTAAAAGAAATTTTTTCAGATTGCCCTCGATAGTCGCTTCGTTAATTAGAGTTTCTGGGGTCATATAATTAGGAATAAAATAGTTAAGGATTCGGTTTAGATCGGGACTTATTCAGCGTCGATCGCCGCACTTCTTCAACTTGACTGACTTGAAAAATTAGAGTAAACGGTTGACCCATTTCTTTTTCGACAAATGCTTCTAAAAGCTGGACTTGTTTGGATGTCAAAGCTTCGCTGCTGCGAACAATCAGACGAACCTCCGGCGGTTTTGTCAACCAGTTAGTATCAGTTTTAATCAGTTCCACTCGTTGAAAAGTGATAGTTCGGTTCAGCAACGCCCGCTTCAGACTGGCTTCTAGTTGCGCTTGCTCGATCAATTCCGCAAAACTCACCCCCAGAGGAATCACAAGTAAAGTCGTCAATCCTAGCGCCCACAATAGGGCTTTACCGGCGCGGTGCAGGGGCGTGTAGCCGGCCATTAAAGAGGTTAGCATGCAGGAGAGAGTAATCCCCAGCAAATTAGTAAGATACAGCAGGCTTGCTCCCAGGCTGAGCGACCAATTAGCTTGAGATAATCCTAAACCTATAACACAAATTGGCGGCATGAGAGCCACGGCGATCGCAGTTCCCGCCAGAGTAGCAGAAACTTTGGGCTGAACTTTCGCATAGCCGCAGATTCCCCCAGCGGCGATCGCAATTCCCAAGTCTAGTAATGTAGGTTTAGAACGAGCTAGAACTTCGCTCCCAAAGTCGGGAATTTGTACCAAAGCGCCCAAAAAACAAGCTAGAAAAATTGCTAGCACCGTCCCGACTGCTAATGCAATTAAACCTTTGCGGAAGAGGATAACGTTACCTTCTACCGCTCCAAATGCTAAGCCTCGAATTGGCAACATCAGAGGCGCAATAATCATAGCACCGATAATTACGGCTGCACTGTTGGCAAGCAGTCCAAAAGTGGCGATTATGCAGGAACCGAGAATTAAGACAAGATAGTTAATATCTAGGGTTGATTCTTCCAACAAGTCAACTCGTATTTGCTTTAAATGCTCTCGAGCAATCCTGCTCCTGGTGAAATATTTAAGACGGTATCGAATATTGTTAAGCAAAATAATCTCCTTAAGTCGGGGGCTTGTATCCGTCAAACGATTTTAGCTTTTAGATTTTAGATTTTAGATTCTAGATTTTAAATCTACTCCACAGATTTTAGATTTTAGACTCGATATTTTAGATTCGATATTTTCAATTTACTCCACAGATGAATCTGGGAGGTTGAATAAGAGTCTAAAATTTGGGCTGCTAGCGACAAGAGTCGGGGGCTGCTATCCGCATGCAGGTGCGAGCAAAAGAATCAAAATCCCAGCCAGCAAGTTTTCCAGGATGTCCCAGAATCCGAAAGCAATTGCCGCGCCACTAATACCCAGCAGTTGCACAAAATCCCCTGCCTGGAATGACGGGAGGGCGATGAATAACGCGATCGGCAATAATTGATTTATAATCAAGATATACCAATCCTTGCAGGAGTCGTAAAAAGATGTAGGGGTAATGCCTTTCTTTGCCTACCTCGGCCTCATGGGGCAACCACGGGGGTATGCCCCTACAAGAATTACACAAATGATGCGAGGATTGCTATATATACTCCACCCCAATAATACCGAATCATGCTCGCAGAAGCAAACGCGACACTTTGGCCTAGTCTAATTACTGTTTCAGCATTAATTCTCTACTTCGTTGTTACCATCAACGTCGGCAGAGCTAGATTCAAATACAAAGTTTCTCCCCCGCAGATGACAGGAAACCCAGACTTTGAGCGAGTGGTGCGAGTTCAGCAAAATACCTTAGAGCAAATGATTCTATTTTTGCCCTCGCTGTGGCTGTTCTCGCAATTTATCAGCCCAATTTGGGGCGCAGGTATCGGCGCAGTTTGGATAATTGGACGCATTTTGTTTGCTTGGGGTTACTATCAAGCTGCCGAAAAAAGAGCGGCAGGATTTGGCATTAGTACCTTAGCTACTTTAGCTTTGCTTGGTGGTTCCTTGATTGGCATAATTATGTCGCTGCTGAAGGTTCGATCGTAGCTGGCGATCGACCTAATTGTTTTTCTACTCGTTTCCAGGCTCGGCCTGGGAACCAGTTAAATGTAATAAATGTTAGGAGTAAATATGTCAGAAACCAACAAACCAGTATTTGAAATTAACCCGAAACTTTTTCAGCAGCTTGTCGAGTGGCAAGAAAAAATTGAGCGAGAAGATGAATTAGCAAGCGAGTCAGAAAACGAGAAACCAATTGAGGTAAAAAATCCTCCCGACAGTGATGAACAGCATTCTCAAACAGATAATTTATAGCTGGTGGCTAGCAGTATCTTTGGGATTTCCGGCTGCTGTCTCGGCTCAATCGCTGACACCCAGCCAAACCCAGCAAGTCAATAGCGGTTTGTTTCGTTCTAACTCTCAAGATTTCTTTCAGCAAGGCTATCGCCAACTGGAAAGAGAAATCGCAATTTTGTTGCAAAAAAATGTAACTTCCCAAGGCAATATTCTGGAGATAGATCAAAAATTGCTCTCTCAGATTTGCATTCAAAAAATTCAAATATCCTCGCGACATTCTGATACAATAAGTGCTGCTAGGATTGCCAGTTTTAATGCACAAATGAAAGAGATTTGTCGGGAAAATTAAAATCTTAATGAGGTAACAATTAAAATTTTGCTATTGATGGATAAAGAAGCAATGACCAAATTGAAACTAGCAATGCTGGAAGCGGAAACTGCGGCTCAATTGGCTGCCATCATTATTGATTACACTCATGAGGAAATGATGCTAGTTTTTTATGAGCTAGAATGGGAACAGCAGGCTAGAATTAAGGATATTTGGAAGACTGTTAATTAAAGTAGATTGGTGGAAATCAGAGGTTTTAATTTTTAACCGCAGATGTAAACCGATAGACGCAGATGAACGCAGATTTAATTTTGTTAGTGTTCGCTGTGTATAACAATCTTAATTTGTACACAGCGAACAATGACATATCTAAACTAGGGATTCGAGGCATAATTGGCGGAAATGATCGCCCCGTTGCTCGAAATTTTGGTATTGATCGAAGCTAGCACAGGCTGGGGAAAGCAGCACTACTTTAGCATGATTTTGTTTGCCTAATTCTGCTGCTCGCGGGATTGCTCTTTCCATTGTTTCGACTATTTCCCAAGCGTTGTAATTTGCTTGTTTGAGCCGATCGGCAAAAATACCTGCCGCATCCCCAATTAGCAACACCCCAGCAGCTTTCGCCTTGATTGTATCAATCCAAGCGCGATCGTCCCCTTCTTTGGCGTCGCCGCCCGCAATTAAAATCGCCGGTGCGCTTACAGAAGCCAACCCGACTTGGGCGGCGTCGTAATTAGTAGCTTTGCTGTCGTTGATGAAATCTATCCCTTCCCAAGTGCAGATGTGTTCGAGGCGGTGCGAAACTCCGGGGAATTTAGCGATCGCCCGGGCGATCGCACTTTTATCTATCCCCGCTAAATTAGCTGCAGCCACCGCCATTAACAAATTCTGCAAATTGTGTTCTCCCACCATCCGCAAAGAATCAGCAGGCAGAATTTTCTCGCTTTGAGCTATTACCCAACCGTTTTCGATGTACGCTCCAAAAGTGCGATCGCCCAACAGTTCTTTTTCACCTTTGACACTCGTCCAACACGCATCCGGCCAAATGTCAACTCCTTGCTGCCGCAAACAAGGATCGTCGCCGTTGATTACTTGCAATTCAGATTTTTTCAGCAAATGCGCTTTAATGCTGTAGTAATTTTCCAAAGTTTTGTGGCGGCTGAGGTGATCCGGCGTCAAAGTCGTCAAAACTCCGATGCGCGGCGCTACAAATGGCGAGGATTCTATCTGATAGCTGCTAATTTCTGCGATTACCCAATCTGGCTGTTTTTCGGCTAAAGCTAATTCACACGCAGCATAGCCAATATTGCCGCAAGCGGGAGCGTAAAGCCCGGCCTCGGCAAAAATAGCAGCAATTAAAGCAGTAGTAGTAGTTTTGCCGTTAGTGCCAGTAATTCCCACCCAAGGAGATTTGAGGTAACGCCACGCGAGAGCCATTTCTCCGATTGTTTCAATGCCTAACTCTCTGGCGCGCACTAATGCTGGACTGTCCCAGGGAACGCCCGGACTTACTACTATTAATTCTATAGATTCGACTGGTTCAAATGATTTACCTAACTCAACTTTAATTCCTTCGTTAGCGAATTCCTGTTGCTGTTCGAGCAAATTTGGGGAAGATGAGCGATCGCTCAGCGTTACTTCCCATCCTTCGCGTTTTAGCAGTCTGGCGGCGGCAATTCCTGATTTTCCGAGTCCAATGATATGAGCGATCGGCATAAGTTGTGTGTGTGATGGAGCGAATTTCCCTGGTTTTATAAGTTTATATTTTAACCTTGAATTGGTTATTGACTATTGGCCATTTTGCTTATTTTTTAAGAGAGCGATCGCACGCGATATTTATTTGTAAGGAAACGGCACTGCCGTGTCCTCTTTTGTGATTTCGAGCGACCTTTTTTTGAGTTTTTCAAGGAGTGCGTCTTTCAAGTTCTTCAATTTTTCTTCTAACCGGACAATCTCTCTGGATAAACAGCGAAGCTGATATGACGATCCGGCCGCAGTAAGCGCCACCAGTACAAATAAATATCTCTCCTTCATCAGAGGGTTTTCTTTATATACTAGATAGTATATGGTAACAACGAGTGGCCCTATCCAAAAATAGGCGTTTGACATTTGCGCCCATTTACGAATCAGTTGTTTCACATTCATTGTTCATATCTTCCCTTTTCAAGAGCGAGGCAGAGCCTCTGGATATGGGTTCCCAGGCAGAGCCTGGAAACCAGTTAAATTCTTCAATCTAAAATCTAAAATCCAAAATCTAAAATCGATTGACGATCGCCCCAAAGTCAGCCAACACCCGCGCGTGATTCCGCAGCAAACCCAGTAAATTCAACCGATTTTGCTTAATTTCCGGGTCAGAATCCATCACCAAAACGCTTTCTGGCCCGTCGAAAAAGTTGCTGACAGTCGGAGCAATCTCAGTCAAACTATCTACCAACTGCTGGTAATTGCGAGTTTGTTTGGATAGCAGCGTTTGCGGCACTAACTGCACGACTGCATCGTAAAAAGCTTGTTCAGACGACTTTTGAAATAGTTCTGGTTTCACCGCCGTTTTCGGTTCCAATTCAACTTTATCCAAATCACCTTGAGCCGCCAAACGAGTTGAACGGTTGACTGTTTCGTAAATTAGATCCAAAGTCTGGTTATTGCGGATTTCTTGCAGAAAAAGTGCTCTTTCCAGTGCGTCCAACAAATCTCTCAATGCTCGTTCCGTATATTCTGGGTCGTTTTCTCCCAAAACTGCATTTACCAAATCGTAATCTACATTCTTTTCTTCTTGCAACAAAGTCCGAATTCTTTGCAAGAAAAACTCGTATAACTGCGATAGCAACTCCGCAGGTGTTTCTGGGCGCGCTGCGGTAAATTCGGCAACCACTTCTGCGAGCAACTTGTGCAAGTTTACTGGCAACTGAGCAGCCCAAATAATGTTAGTTATTGCATTGGCGGCGCGGCGCAAAGCGAAGGGATCGGATGAACCAGTCGGCAACATTCCCAAGCCGAAGATGCTGACTAATGTATCTAATTTGTCGGCTATTGCGACAACTTGACCTGTGAGAGTTTGGGGTAAATGGTCGCCCGCACCTTTTGGCAAATAATGTTCAAAAATCGCTGTGGCTACTGTTTCCGATTCGCCACTTGCTAAGGCGTATTTCTGCCCCATGATTCCTTGCATTTCGGGAAGTTCGTAAACCATTTGGGTTACGAGGTCAGCTTTACAAAGTAAGGCTGCTCTTGCTATGTAAGCTTGTTCTTCGCCTGTGATTTGCAGTTGATTGGTGATGAGGCTGGCAATCTTGCACAGGCGATCGACCTTTGCGCGCACAGTCCCTAAATCTTCCTGGAAAGTAACTGTTGCCAACTTCGGCAAATAATCTTCTAGAGGCTTTACCAAGTCTGCTTTGTAGAAAAACTGACCGTCTGCCAATCTCGCCCGCACTACTCGCTCGTTACCGGTGGCAATAATCGAGGCTTTAGCGGGATCTCCGTTGGAAATTGTAATGAAATAGGGCAGAAGTTCGGGATAATCGGGGCTTTTGAGGATGGGAAAATACCGCTGGTTTGTCACAATGATTGTGGTGATTACTTCCGGCGGCAATATCAAAAATTCCTCGTCAAATTTACCGACAACTGCGTTTGGCCATTCTACTAAGTCGGTGACTTCTTCTAACAAATCTTCGGTAATGTCGGCGTAACCGCCTTGTTTTGTTGCTGCGGCTTCTACTTGTGCTTTAATTTGATTTTTGCGCTGGGTTCGATCGACCTCAACGCAAGCAGCCCGCAGACATTCGACATAATCCTCGGCTTGGGGAATAGAGACAGGCTGCGGATGTAACACCCGGTGTCCTTGGGAAATTCGATCGCTCTTGACCGTATCCGAACCGCTGACCAATGTAATTGGCAGTACAGTATCATCCAACAGTGCCACGAGCGATCGAATCGGGCGCGGAAACTTCAAATCTCCGTCGGCCCACCGCATAAATCTTTTGCCTTCTAACTTATTAATCCACTGCGGCACAAGTTCTGTCAAAATATCCGCGGTCATCCGCCCCGGAATCTTTTTGAGCACAAACACAAAATCGCCTTTATCGGTAGCGCGAACTTCCAAAGCATCAATTTCGACGCCCTGCTTTTTCGCAAAACCTTCGGCTGCTTTCGTCGGTTTGCCATCTTTAAAAGCCGAACTTGCCGGCGGCCCTTTTACCTCTTCTTCTCTATCTAATTGCTGAACTGGCAGTCCTTTCACCAGAACTGCCAAACGCCTCGGAGTAGCGTATACATTAATTGAGTCATTTGTCAAGGATTCTTCTGCCAGCGTTGCAGGTACAAGTCGCTGCCACTGCTGGGCGCTGCTTGCGACAAAAGATGCGGGCAATTCTTCTGTACCGAGTTCTAATAAAAAGTTAGGCATATCGCACCGTAATGGAATTTTGTTTAGGGTAATTTAAGGTAATTTATCCGATCGCGCGATCGTATATCTGAAAAATACTCAAAAATCCAGGATACCACGTAAAATCGGGGGTGAAAGACAATATTCTCGACAGCCCATGACCTTGGCGGAAAGACTAGGACAAGATTGGAAATCTCGACTCGAACAAGATTGCCCGCAGGAGAGTTCTAGCACTCGCGAGAGTGTTGTCCGCTGGCTGTTGGGAGACAATCCCGAAAGATTTGACACTCTTAGCCCAACTCAATTGTCTGTTGCCTCTGGGGCGATCGACTTTTTATATCGAATTTTGATTTCTCGGTATCTGGGAGTACCCCCAGAAAAAGCTTACCGCAACTTGATCGGGCGGCTCGGCGGTTTAGTTGTGCTCCGGCAAAAAATCCAAGCGTGGGTTTCCCTGAGTCGCGACAGACAGCGGAGTGCGGTGGAGGTACTGCAAGAAGTGATTCAGGAAATGCTCAATTCCGATCGCTACCTGCAGCAGCAAGTCGCCTGGATTGCCGAATGCACCTCAGACAAACGCCTGCGAAATGCTTTGCTGCTAGCGAGCACAGAAGAATACTGCTTGCGGCCGATCCGCAACCAGCCGCTGCTGGTGTACCGTTTTGTCAACTACCTGCGGCGTGCCCAGCGGGGGGGGTTGACGCAAGTGCCTGCTGGAGACTGGGTGCGGCTGGTGTCGGAACAGGTTCTACCCGACGATACCGACGAACCGCTCAGCCTGCTAGACGAACAGGCAATGTCCGAGTACCGAGAAAATCAAGCTTGGGAAGAGCAGCAAACTCAGCGGCAGATTGTCCAACAAGAATTTGAGAATTACTTGGCCGCACAAGTCGATCCGCTGGCTTCCCGGTGGCTGCAGCTTTACCTGCAAGGTCGTTCCCAAGAGGCAATTGCCGAGGAGTTGAAGGTTCCGATCAAGCAAATTTACCGCTTGCGAGAAAAAGTCAGTTACCACGCGATTCGCGTTTTTGCGGTCAAACAAGCACCGGAATTAGTCGCCAACTGGCTGGAAACTTCCCTCCAAGAACACAGTTTGGGCTTGACTCCCGCTCAGTGGCAGCAATATTTACAAAACCTCACGCCGGTGCAGCGGCGGTTGGTAGAATCGCTCAAAGCAGGGAAAAGTGTAGAGGCGATCGCATCTGAATTAAAGCTGAAAACCAATCAAGTCATCGGCGAGTGGAGCAAACTCTATTTAGCAGCTCAATCCCTCCGCAATTCCGTGTCGTCCGTCGAAGGTTAACGGCAAGGGAATTAATGACGATCGCTGCTGCGTAGGATAAGATACTATCAGCGCGATCGACTTTTGAGGATTTTTTAATCAATCCTAAATTAAGCGGTTGCCCGTAAATCATGGTGCATCTGTAATACTTGCGCATTAAAGACGTAATTCTGTCGTTGCCAGCCACGGGAATCAATCTCGCGCGATCGATGATAGTTGGTCAAGAGTGCGCCAGTCATCATCTAGTAGTCAATCTTTTGGTAAAATTTGAGGCTGCAATACAGAACGGAGAAAATACTGGGACTAAGGATTTTTATTTAATAAAAGCTTCCGGTTGTTAGAGCAATTCCTCCGTCAAGGAAGTTGCAGCATTGAACTTTTTGGCATCAGGTTGGTGCGTCGCGCTCGATCGCGCTTCCGACTACAGAGCAGCTAATGATACATACATCTTCAACAGAATCCGCAGCTACAATGGACTCCGATCGAATATTTCAACTAATCGACACAGTTGTCCCCTTTGAAGCTTGCCTTTACTATCAAGTTTTGCCTCTATCTCTAGAAGGTAATCTGTTTAAATTGGGCGTAGTCGATGCCCAAGATGACTCCGCCTTGGACTACGTGCAGCGGATTTTAGCTTACATGAATTGCTCAGTCACAACTGAGCCAATTGCATCGGAAACTCAGCGCTCGATGCTCTCAGCTTACTTGCTGCACGGGAGCCAGCTCAGAACGCCCAGCCAGACTGAAACCGCAGCAGCCCCAACACCCAAAAATCCCGCACCAGTAACTTCAGGCCCCAAAGCAGAAACCCTGCTGTCTGGGCCCGAACCCTCGATTCCCGCTCGCGAGCGGTTTAAACCAGTCCCCGCAGCAATGACACCTGCCGGGGCTGAGGTTTTCCCGACGCCTGCAAAGCTGTCGGTTTTGGATGTCGAGGCCTTGCACTTATCAAGCCCTGTCCAAGTTTTGGCAACTTTGCCCGCGCCCCAACTGCTGCAAGAATTGCTCGGTAGAGTGCTACTAGAGGGTATCGGCCGCCTGTTTTTTGAGAGGCACCAGTCCCAAGGGCGCATTCTTTGGAGTCAAGACGGGGTTTTAAAATCGATGCTCGAAGGTATCGAACCCGTCCTGTTCCAAGATGTCATCAACGAGTTGAAGCGGCTGACAGATATGCCTGTTTGCCCGGTGGAACAGCCCCAACAAGTCGAAGTTGAACGCATATATCAAGAAACTCATTTGCTGTTGCGCTTGCGGGTAATGGCGGTGGGGGGCAAGGAAGAAGCCACGCTGCAAGTTTTGCGCGGGGCAGCTTTGAGGTTTTACCAGCAGCAGCAGTTGTCTAATTTGAGTCGGGACGCGCTGCGGCTGGCCAAAGAATTGCAGCGAAAAGTTAATCTAATGCGCGATCGAACTCGGCTTTCTCCTTTGCCTTTAGAGGGATTGCCCGCTTTGGAACAGGTGATTAGAAATCTTGACGACCAAATTGAAGCTTTGATGCACGAACACCATCCCCACCAGCGTTAATTAGCCATAGATGACTGTTTTCGCGATCGGACTCGCTGACCTCAAACTCTGTTTCTTCCTATATTTATCCTTTATTTATTAGTCTGCGCAGACGAAAGTTTGTGCAGTAGGGATTTCGTATCCAATCTGTTAGCATCGGAATTATTCAGATATTTCTTCTCTTCCTCTGCGTCAATCTGCGTCAATCTGTTGTCCGGGGCGGTTAATACATTCTCTTTTTAGCAACCGCAGATGAGAGGGCAGATAAACACAGATTAACGCAGATTAATTAGCTCAATTCCGGTTGCACGGTCTGCGGTTGATTGTTGACTGGATTTTACCCCCGACGATGCAGCGCGGAATTGATTTCAATTGCCTAGTTCGATCGAGAGGTTTCTAAGGAATGAGAATTAAATAACTTACAATTTATTGTTCTTGTGGGATGGGCGTCCCGCCCGTCCAGAAAGGACGGGC
>NZ_JAUBTB010000071.1:0-39030 GCF_036704965.1 Microcoleus sp. F10-B2
CGTCCCGCCCGTCCAGAAAGGACGGGCGGGACGCCCATCCCACAAATATGTGTAAATTATTTAATTCGCGATCCTAACTGCACGAGTCTCAACTGTGATCGAAAACATCCTTGTACTGCAATAAATCCAAACTCACAAAAACTGGCAAACACTGAAAACATTGCTGTGCAATTTCCCAGCGTTCTTCTCGCTGCAACATAGCAGTCAACTTTTGTTTAGCGCTCAGCAAATAGCGGACATCGTTAGCAGCATAATTTAGTTGCTCGTCAGAAAGATTAGTCGCATTTCCCCAGTCGGAACTTTGAGAAGTTTTGTTGAGTTCTACTTTTTCCAATTCTTGGATTAAATCTTTAAGTCCGTGTTTGTTGGTGTAAGTTCTGGCAAGTTTGCTCGCTATTTTTGTGCAGAAAACAGGTGCAATGTCAATACTTAAATTGTAACGCATTGTTGCCAGATCGAAGCGCGCAAAGTGAAATACTTTCTCAATATTTTCGGCTTCCATTAATTTCTTTAAATTCGGTGCTGCTGTCTGGCTTTTGGCAATCCGCACCACTGCAACTTTACCTTCGGGATTGCACAACTGCACCAAACACAAGCGATCGCGCCAAGGTAGCAAACCCATTGTTTCCGTATCAACGGCGATCGCCTCTGCTGTCAAATAATAAGATAAGAGAGAATCGGGAATATCACCATCGCACACTTGAAAATCTGCAAATTCCATTATTAGTAATTTTTGACTGTTGACTGTTGACTGTTAACTGTTGACTGTTGACTGTTGACTGCCTTCTTCCTTCTTCCCTCTTCCCTCTTCCCTCTTCCTTCTTCCTTCTTCCTTCTTCCTTCTTCCTTCTTCCTTCAAATTACCGACTGCGAACAAAAAGCTGAGTAAAATAATACTCGCCTTTGGCATTTTTCGCAACCCCAATACCTGTCACATTAAACTGACCTTCCATATTCTTGCGGTGGCCGTCACTTTTAATCCAACCTTCAACAGCATTGCGTACCGGGTCGCTGTAGCCGAAATTGTAAGCAACGTTTTCAGCTACACTTTGATAAGGAATAATAATTGCTTTCGCCCGCCCTTCAAATCCATCATGGCTGAAACGTACTTTACCGCTAGCCATATTTTCGCTGTGAATTCTGGCTATCTGAGTGATTCGCGGATCGATAGTCAGCGGCGGCAACTTTTTAGATGCTCGGTATTGATTTATCTGTTGGTTAACCGCTTTTTCTAAGTCAGTAATAGCACTCGAAGCAACATTAGTATTCATGGGAGTTTGTGGCAGCGATCGCGTAGGAATAGAGGTGTCACACTTAGGCAGGATTGTCAACAATCCCAAGCACATCAAAATCAAACCTTTGGACATGAAATCAAACGAGAAATAAAGTTAATTGTTACCAATTCCTACAGGGCGATCGCCCCACATTCCGCTAACCTAGATATTCAGAACCTTCGCTACAGTGTTCACGTCTTTGTCGCCGCGTCCGGAACAGTTAAGCACAATGCGGGGATTGCCTGTTAGCTGCGGGCACAGAGTCTCTAAATAGGCGATCGCGTGAGCAGTTTCCAAAGCCGGAATAATCCCCTCCAACTGCGAAAGCCGCTGAAATGCTCCCAGCGCTTCTGCATCAGTTACGCTATAATATTCAGCTCGACCCGCATCCTTCAAATAACTGTGTTCCGGCCCCACGCCCGGATAATCCAAACCCGCACTAATCGAATGCGGCTCAATCACTTGACCTTCATTATCTTGCAGCAAATAACTCATCGCCCCGTGCAGAACTCCCACACTTCCTTTAGTCAAAGTAGCAGCGTGTTTGTCTGTATCCACACCTTCGCCGGCCGCTTCAATACCGATCAATCTGACAGTTTCTTCCCCAACAAACTCGTGAAAAAGACCCATTGCATTAGAACCGCCGCCAACGCAAGCTAATAAAATATCCGGCAAACCGCCCCACTTTTCCTGACACTGAGCCCGCGTTTCTTCACCGATTACCGCATGGAAATCGCGTACCATCATCGGGTAAGGATGCGGGCCCGCCACGGAACCGAGAATGTAATGAGTTGTTTCGACATTTGTCACCCAGTCGCGAATCGCTTCCGAAGTCGCATCTTTCAGCGTTCCCGTACCCGCCGCCACCGGCCGCACTTCGGCACCCATCAGCCGCATTCTAAACACATTTAAAGCCTGTCTTTCCATGTCGTGAACGCCCATGTAGACAACGCATTCTATACCGAAACGAGCGCAAACTGTGGCAGTGGCAACGCCGTGTTGACCGGCACCAGTTTCAGCAATTACCCGCTTTTTGCCCATGCGTTTTGCTAACAATGCTTGAGCTAAAGCGTTGTTAATTTTATGAGCACCGGTGTGGTTTAAATCTTCGCGTTTGAGGTAAATTTGCGGGCCAGTTCCGTCTGCTTTAGCGTAGTGTTCGGTGAGGCGTTCGGCAAAATACAAAGGGCTGGGGCGGCCGACATAATCTTTGAGTAATTGTTGAAGTTGCTGTTGAAATTCCGGTTCACTGCGGTATTTGTGGAAAGCCGCTTCTAGTTCAAATAAAGCCGGCATCAGGGTTTCGGGGACGTATTTGCCGCCGAATTTGCCGAATCTGCCGAGGGAGTCGGGGCGTTGGGCGCTGGTTTCGGTGGTGAGATGCAGGGGGGTGACTGTCATTTGATTTTAGATTTTAGATTTTAGATTTTTTAGATTCGCGGGTAAGCTAGAGGCTTGGTGTCGATCGTACCAAATCGGTTGTGGACTGGAGGCGATCGAACAAATTTCATTATAATTCCTTGAACGCTTGACGGGCTAATACAATAAGTAGAAGATAGATGGCATTCCGAGCGATCGCAACCATACCCCAATCCCCTAAAACTAGAAATACCAGTAAAAAAAGTTCAAGCATCTTAACCTATGGCAGCATCAAAACGCAAAGATTCTGACAGCAAAACAACCGAGGGCAAACGAATAGTTTACTCCGAATTTGGCAACGTTGACAACTCGGCAGCCCTCCAACGGGGAGTTGCCGAAGTTCCCCCCAATCAACAAAACCTCAAAATCGAAGCATCCCGAAAAGGACGCGGCGGCAAAACAGTTACAGTCATCAGCGGCTTTCAGGAAAAACCCGAAACATTAGCAACTTTAGCCAAGCAGCTAAAAGCCCAATGCGGTACTGGTGGCACAGTCAAAGATAATGAAATCGAAATTCAAGGCGAACACAAGCAAAAGCTGCTAGAAATTATCACAAAGTTAGGCTACAAAGCTAAAATTAGTGGAGGGTAAATTAGTCAATAATCCTCAGTGTATGGGCGGGGCGGGTTTATGATATACTTAGTTTTAAACATAGATGGTTGGTAAAACCCGCCCCTACATCGTACAAATTATATTGTCGCGAATCAACCAGAAATGATATTACCAATTACCGCCAATTTTTAATGTACACTCGACCTTTAGCTCGTTTAATCGAACAATTGCAGCGCTTGCCAGGAGTCGGCCCAAAAACAGCCCAGCGACTCGCTTTACATATTTTGAAGCGACCGGAGGAAGAAGTGCAAGCCCTAGCTAAATCTTTGATTGATGCCAAACAGCAAGTAGGTTTCTGTCAAGTATGCTTTCACTTATCTGCTGACCCTGTTTGCGAAATTTGCCGCAATACCAACCGCGACACTCATACCATTTGTGTAGTGTCAGAATCCCGCGATGTAATTGCTTTAGAAAAAACGCGGGAATACATGGGTAAATATCACGTTGTTGGCGGCGTTATCTCGCCGATGGATGGAATTGGCCCGGAACAATTGAACATTCAACCGTTAGTCCGGCGTGTCAGCCAGCAAAAGATTAAGGAAGTAATTATTGCTATTAGTCCCAGCGTCGAAGGCGAAACTACTACTCTTTATATCGGTCACTTATTAAAACCTTTTACTCTAGTGACGCGCATAGCTTTTGGTTTGCCGATGGGGGGAGATTTGGAATATGCCGATGAAGTAACATTAGCTCGTGCTTTGGAAGGAAGGAGGGAGTTGGATTAGTTATAAGTTGTCCCGCATCTAAATTGTGTTTTCTGGCGGGCGGGACGCCCAACCCCTACTTTCCACAAGAACTCGATCGAGCTTAATCGCTCTTTTTTTAGTCAAAGGGAAGAATTTTCTAATCTAGCAATTAGTTCTTCTATTGACAAATCTGGCAGTTGTGACAGCAATAGCGATAAATTTTCGGCAGACAATGCGAGCAAATTTGGGATGAGATTGAGGGTGTTTACTTCTAATTGACCAAAGCGCTTTCTCAAGACATTTTCGGCGATCAAAGTTTGTACTTGTTGTCTATCTGCTTGGGCGATTGGCAATGTGGATAATTGCACTAACAACATAGTAAATTCACCAACAGGTAAAGCCGAGACAGAGGGAAAAAAGGCAATTGTCTGAGGGTCTAACTCCCCAAATCTGACTTGCAGAAAGTTCTGCAAAATCAACCGCTGTGCTTCTTCTCTTCCTTCTTCTCTTCCTTCTTCTCTTCCTTCTTCTCTTCCTTGTTGTGTGGCCTCATCTATTTTTTGTTGTAACAGAGGTACGAGCGCCATAACTAACTCCTTATCTTCCTGATTTCCTGGGGCGCTAGCTGCTAAATTTACTTGCAGATTCGCTTGCAGGTTGTACAATAATTCTAGCGTACTAGCTCGTAAAGGACTATCAACAGGCAATCTTGTTAATTCCGCGATCGCCCCTTGCTGTACTTTACCCTTACCTAAAATCCGCAACCACATCGTTTCTGGAACATTCGGTAGCTGGTGAATAGCTATCAATCCTACTCGCCAAACTTCCGATAGAAAATAAACCCCCCTCCCCCAACCTTCTGATTCTTCGGGAACCATAAAATTAAAACTGCTTAACAAAGCCTCCGAAGCAGTGGGAGTCAGAATCCACAACCGGGGTAATTGCTGGGATTCTAAACGTTGCTCTTCTCGATTAGCTCGGCGCAGTAATTCTGCCCTAGTATTTAAAAGTTTGACAACACAACTGAAGATATCCTCTGTATTGACGGCATTGCGAAATGGTTCGATCGCAGCCACCGTCGCAGTCATTTGACCTAATAAACCTAAATTATCTACGTATTCAGGCGATACAGAAGTGGGTTTAAACCAGATATCAATTTCTCGAACTTGAGCAGAAACATCTTTACTTGTTTCTACTTCTCCGAGAGGTGACAATAACTCTCTTAGGTATTCTTTGGCAAACTGGTCATGGGGAAATCTAGTCATTCTTGGGAAGCACTTTATTCCGAAAAAAACTAAATTAATTATATCTCATTTTAAAACAGTATTTCTTCGCGATCGATTCTATGTTATATAGCAATCCTTGCAGGAGTCGTAATTCTTTTACCCCACCCCAACCCTCCCCTTGCTAAGGGGAGGCAGTAAGAAATTCACCTATGATTTAGGATTTCTCTACACCCAATATTTTAAAATATTCAGGTATCCAAATCTTCTGTTTCTTGAGGTTTTGTTACTTATTCAACCCAGATTTAGGATAAAATCTCAAATCCTCAATTGAGCGACTCTCCCCTGTCACTGCCGCGAAAGGGTAAACTGGACAAAGTTACCGAGAGTACAAAATCATGGCTAAATTCGATCGACCTTTAAGCTACCCCACAACCCGCAAAATCGACCAAACAGACGATTACCACGGCGTCAAAGTATCAGACCCCTACAGGTGGCTGGAAAATCCCGACTCAGAGGAAACTCAAGCTTGGGTGGAAGCCCAAAATGCAGTTACTTTTGCCTACCTCAAGGAAATTCCGGCGCGGGAAAAAATCAAACAGCGCCTGACTCAACTTTGGGATTACGAGAAATACGGCATACCTTTCAAAGAAGGCGATCGCTATTTTTACTACAAGAATGACGGCCTGCAAAATCAATCCGTACTCTACACGTTAACATCCCTCGACGGCGAACCCAAAGTATTAATTGACCCCAACACTCTCTCAGAAGACGGAACAGTTGCTTTGAGTGGCGTAGCTATCAGCAAAGATGGCAAACTCATGGCCTACGGTTTGTCGCATTCCGGTTCCGACTGGCAGGAATGGAAAGTCCGCGATGTGGCAACTGGCGAAGATTTATCAGACCATTTAAAGTGGATTAAATTCTCAGGAGCATCCTGGACTCACGACGGCAAAGGCTTTTTTTACAGTCGCTACGACGAACCCAACGAAAAAAGAAAACACGAAGATGTTAATTATTACCAAAAACTGTTTTACCACCAACTCGGTACGCCCCAATCTGAAGATGTATTAATCTACGAGCGACCCGACCAGAAAGAGTGGGGATTTAGCGGCGGCGTCACCGAAGACGGGCGCTACTTAATTGTCTCTGTCTGGCAGGGAACGGAAACTAAAAACTTGATTTTTTACAAGGATTTAACTGCACCGGAATCAACCGTTGTAGAACTTATTAACGAATTTGAGGCTGAGTACAGTTTCATCGACAATGACGGTTCTCTTTTCTGGTTTCAAACAGACTTGAATGCACCGCTAGGCCGCGTAATTGCGATCGACACCAACAACCCACCTCCCTCATGCCTCGCTGGTGATGAAACCCCCTCGTCGCCCAGGGAGGGTGGATTCACAGAAATTATCCCCGAAGCAGCAGAAACTCTCGAAGGCATTGGCCTGTTGAACAATCAATTTGTCGCTTCCTACTTGAAAGACGCCTACACCCAGATTAAAATTTTCAACTTAGATGGCTCTTTCGTGCGAGAAGTTGCCTTGCCCGGAATCGGTTCGGCGGGAGGATTCGGCGGCAAGCGGCACGACACGGAAACTTTTTATGCGTACACCAGTTTCACTGCACCAACCACCATTTATCGGTACAATCTGGTGACAGATGAAAGTACGATTTATCGACAGCCCAAGGTCGATTTTAATCCAGAGGATTACGAGACAAAACAAGTATTTTACCCGAGTAAAGACGGTACGCAAGTACCCATGTTTATCACGCACAAGAAAGGCTTGCAGTTGGATGGCAACAACCGCACATACCTGTACGGTTACGGCGGTTTTGGCGTGTCGCTGACTCCGAGTTTTTCTGTTAGCAATGTCGTGTGGTTGGAGATGGGCGGAGTTTATGCGATCGCCTGTTTGCGGGGAGGCGGCGAGTACGGCGAATCATGGCACCAAGCAGGCACAAAGTTGAATAAGCAAAACGTGTTTGATGACTTTATAGCTGGCGCTGAATGGTTGATCGAAAACAAATACACCAAACCTGCAAAATTGGCGATCGCAGGTGGCAGCAACGGCGGTTTATTGGTGGGAGCTTGCATGACTCAGCGGCCGGAATTGTTCGGTGCAGCAATGCCTGCAGTCGGGGTTATGGATATGCTGCGCTTCCACAAGTTTACCATTGGTTGGGCCTGGACTTCTGAATACGGTTCGCCGGAAAATCCCGAAGAGTTTCCCACAATTCACGGCTATTCTCCCCTGCACAACCTCAAACCGGGAACGGCTTATCCCGCGACAATGATTACAACTGCCGATCGCGACGATCGCGTGGTTCCGGCCCACAGTTTCAAGTTTGCTTCTGCTTTGCAAGAAATGCACGGGGGAGAAAAACCGGTGTTAATTCGGATTGAAACCAAAGCGGGACACGGTGCCGGCAAACCCACTGCGAAAATCATTGAAGAATTGGCAGATGAATGGGCTTTTTTAGTGCGGGAACTCGATTGAGCGATATCTACAGTCGCTGGCTGTTCCCATCGCGCTGTATGTTGGGCGCGTAAGTTTTGATTTTCAGTCCTCAGATTCCGCACCAGGCAGGTGTCAGACTGCGAATTTTGGGAGTTTGGGGACATTGGACTGGCGATCGCCAGTCCAATTTTTCCATTATTTATATAAGTAGCAGGACACAATTAATTACACAAAACTATGGGCTACAAGCCTTGTCTAGTAAAAAATTAGCAAAGAATCAGCGTGTAATTAATTCTGTCCAATTACTTAAAAAAATGACTGATGTGGTTTTCAAAATTACCTCAAAACCGATTGTGACAGTGGAGTGTGCCAAAAGTGGGTTAAAATTCCTCAACCCGTACCGGTGAATTTGTACTGCTTGCACTCCTCGAACAACTCTTCGGTCAAATTCACCTAACGACGCCTAATATCAAGGTGTCCTTTGGTTGAAATCAAGCAAAAGGCGAGCCGACTTCCCATCAGCGCGCCTGCAAATCGTATTCTTTTTTCTCAAACCTCATTGAGCCGACTGTTCCGGTTGAAAAAATTAGGAAGCCGTCTTGCTAGCGCGGCGGCGGCGCGCTGCCACCAAGCCACCCAAACCGAGAGCCAAACCGGTCATCGTCATCGGTTCGGGAACTGCTTCTGCCGTTACGGTGAAGTCTTGGAAGTCCGCGTCGTTGCCGTTACCGCCATCGTCGAAGGAGATGACTGCGCCTCCGTTAAACAGAGAAGCTGTTGCGTCTGTGAATTGTCCGGCAGCTTGGAAGGTGTTTGTAGTTTCTTTGCCCAGTGCGTTCCACAACGACGAGCCGCCCAACACGGCTAGCTGGGCGCCGGCGTTCAAGGCTGAGGTCGAGTAGACAGTGCCGGCCCAGTCGCTGTCGAGTCCCAAAGTGTAAATTTGATTTGCCAGGAATGTGAATGTTGTCGCTCCACCCAAGACTGTATTGCCTGGAGTTCCTTTCCATTCGTTCTCGTCGCCGTTGTCTGAGGATTTAGTTTCCGAAAACAGGGTGGCCACTTTAGAGAGCGCCGAGTCATTCACAGTGTAGACTCCCAAAGAGGAAGTGTACATACCGTGAGATTCTTTGAAGTTAAAGGTGACACTTGTATCTTGCTGGAATTTGATGCCGGTGGTACCAAAGGAGAATGCCTGAGCTGGAGATCCGGTGCCAAACAGAGCTGTGGCGGCTGCGGTGGCTGTTAGGGCGGATAAGAGTTTGGTATTCATAACCTGTTTCCTTTCGCGTGACGATCTTAATAGTTTCATTATCAGATATTTTGTTTGTGTTTTTGCCACTTTAGGTCAATTTTGACATATTCTTTATCAAGCCTTTACATATCCTTCATAAACCCTGTCTAGCGAATAAGCCCGCAGGCGATCGCTCCCTCTAAATACACACCAAATAATTATAAAAATTGTGGCTTTAAACCTTGCAGTAGCAAGTATGGGAGCGCGGAGCGACAAAAATGATTTGGGTCGGGTTTAGGCTAATTTTTTATTTTATTCCAAGTCTAAATCATCAAAACCAAACACTTACGTATAAACACGGTAATGCCTGCGCCAACTGACAGTTAAAGGAGTTTTATATTAACCAGAAACGGGGAATATTTGTTTTTTGGGACTTGTGTAGGGGAGTTAAAGTAGTTTATCTATCGGGTAAATTACGTACAAACTACGATCGTCGGGTTTACGTATTTTGCTGAAATTAGAGGGAACCCCGGCAGTGATAGAGCCCAAAGATGCGATCGAGATGCGATTTCCGCAGATTGAATCTGTCAAACAGCGGGTTTCCCCTCCAGAAATACCGTCTATAGAAGCTCTGGGCAAGTCCTAATCCCGATCGACCCCATCAAAACACACCGCTGTAGCGTTCCTCAGCCCAAGGTTCGCCCCGCCGGTGGTAGCCGTTGCGTTCCCAAAAACCGAGTTTTTCGGTTTCTGTAAATTCCAGGCCGTTAATCCATTTAGCACTTTTCCAAGCGTACAAGTGCGGAACTACCAGCCGCATTGGGCCGCCGTGGTCTGGGGATAGGGGTTCGCCGAAGACGGTGTGGGCGAAAAAGTTTTCTTCTCGGAGGAAGTCTGCGATCGCAATGTTAGTGGTGTAGCCCCCGTAGCAGTGTTCCAAGACGTGCATAGCTTTCGGGTCAACTTCTGTGTAGTTCATAAAATCTGTGACTTTGACTCCCGTCCATTGCACGTCTAGTTTTGACCACCGGGTGACGCAGTGAAAATCCGCAGTAAAGTTACTTTGGGGCATGGCCTGGAAGTCCAACCAAGTGAAGGTTTTTGGTTTTGCCAATCCCCAGACTTTAAATTCCCAACTCTCTATGCTGACGGAGGGTGTATCGCCGTAGGTGAGCACGGGAAAGCCGTTGGCGAGGTATTGACCAGGAGGGACGCGATCGCTGTTTTCTGATTCTGGCTTGCGAAAAAATTTACCCAGCATTGATTCACGCTCTACAGTAAGTGACTGCAATGCTCAGTATAACTTGCATAGATAGGCGCATCGCAATTGATCTCAAGGTAGAAAGCAAAAGCACTTTTGTACAAATTTGCACAAAGAATAATCCCCAAATTCTGTCTGGTGCCAACCTACTTCTGCCTTGGGATAGAGGCGAAGCTAAAAATTTAAAAATAATATTGCCCCAGGGTATTAATTACCTAACCTTAAATTTTATCGTAATTTATGGTGCATTTCCTAATTTTTGATGTATTGTTACAATATGCTCAAATGCCATATGTAAAAAAAATTTGACGGGGTAAAAACCATGATCGCAAGTTGCTTGATTCCGTTGACGCTCTGCTTGATTGCTGGGTGGGTGACTGCGGAGACTGACAACAGAACGCTAGACGGGATTCCGGCTCCGATAGCTGCAATTATTGGAGTGTGTTCGTTAATTTGGTTTCTGGCGGTGTGTCCTTGGCCTGTTGAACTCGCTCTAGTCTTGGCGGTTCTGGTTTTGGGCAAAGCTTACCTGCAAGATATCTTGAAAGTCGGCTAAATTTTCAGGGCTAGCGCTCCTATGATTTGCTGGAGCGCGATCGTCGGGTGCTGCTACTTTGTTGAAATTTTCCCGATTTGTCTGGCTATGTTCTCAGAGGGACTAGCAAAGGTGCAAGCAACCCCAGCATTGGTGAAATTACATTTAGATATTTCGGTTAAAAATTAGAACATAAAGATCGACAGAGAAACCCGGTTTATCTAAGATAAACCGGGTTTTTGGGGGGATGAAATTTTCACGCAGCCCGCAAGACTTGTTTGCGACTTAGGGACTAAGAACTCAAGAAACCGGGTTTCTGAGTCCAGGAGTGTTGCTGTATGTCCGTCAAATGGCGAGCTGTTAAATTGGCAAGCGATTAATATCTTTATTAGAACCAATTACTACCATCACCTCGCCTTTTCTCAAGCGTTCGCTTGGCTGCGGATTGATCTCGAACTTGTCGGCACGACCGACTGCTAGCAAATTCAAACCATACCTGCGCCGGAGTTCCAATTCGGAGATGGTTTTGCCATCAAACTTTTCAGGAACGAGCAACTCAACGATGCTGTGAGCTGGGTCGAGGTCAAAGCGTTCTAAAATGCTGGGTTTTGTAAGAAGGCGGGCCAAAGAGCAGCCCATTTCTCGTTCGGGAAAAACTACATGATCTGCGCCGACTTTTTTCAACAGTTTTAAGTGAGTTTCCGAAGAAGCTTTGGCTATTACGTGACTTACCCCGCCTTCCTTAAGGTTGAGGGTGGTGGTAATGCTTTCTCCTAGGTAATTGCCGATCGCAACTATCACTGTTTCAAATTCAAATATACCGGCTTCCGCAAGAGCGCTAGGCTCAGTAGAATCTAACTGCACAACGTGAGCAGCAATACGATCGTTCAAAGCTTGAGTTACTTTTTTTTCATCGGTGTCAACTCCCAAGACTTCGTAACCCAAGCCGTGCAGAGTCGAACACACGGCTTTTCCGAAGCGTCCCAAACCAATAACTGCAAACTGCTTGTTGTCGGCGCGCAAAGTGCGAAAAAAATTCAAAGATGACAGGTTCACTGAATATCCAGCGCTGACAGTCTTGCTGTTTAAGTTTTAGCAGAGACAGCGCCGCCTCCTTTTGATTTTTGGGTAAGTAGTAAAAGTTGATTTGGGTTGTCACCCATTGTTTAGATTATCAGCAACGAGGCAGGATTTGTTTATCCAACTAACAAACTTTCCTCAGCATACTTAAAAGACCTGGGTTTTGGGTCTCCGAATGCAGCACTCATCAGCAGCAACACGCCAACCCGACCTATGTACATTGTAGCAATCAAAACCAGCTTGCCGATCGCTGAAATCTTGGCTGTAATCCCTGTGGAAAGACCGACCGTGGCAAAAGCTGAAACTGCTTCATACAGCGCTGCGATAAATTCTACTTCGGGATTGGTCAGCTCAATTAAAATTGCAGATGTGAATGCGACCAACATGGAACCGAAGACTACACTAATGGTTTTTAGAATCATTGCTGGCGGGATTTGACGCTGATAGCACTCCACATCTTCCTGGCCTTCGAGAACTGCTGTGGTACAGCAAAACAATATCCTAAAAGTTGTGGTTTTGATGCCGCCGCCGGTGCTGCCAGGGCTGGCGCCGATAAACATCAGCGCGATGGTCAGAAATAGCGAGGCTTCGCTCATTTTGCCAATGTCAATTGTATTGAATCCCGCCGTGCGGGGAGTAACAGATTGAAACCAAGCTGCCATCAATTTTTGAGGAAAATTTAGAGAGCCGAAAGTGTCTGGGTTGTCGTATTCCAGCACCAAAAAGGCTAGCGTTCCTAAAATTAAAAGGACAGCCGTTGTAGTGGTAACAACTTTGAAGTTCAGGGAAAAAACTGTGCAGATAGGGCTTTTGTTGAAGCGATCGCGCAGCCACAGGTACATTTCCATAATTACTTGATAGCCGATTCCTCCAAATACGATTAAACCACTGACTGTGAAGTTAACCATAGGCGAACTGATGTAGCCGATCAAATTATCTGAATAGATGCTAAAACCGGCGTTGTTAAAGGAATTAACGCTGTGAAATATAGCCGACCACACACCCTCTTTAAATCCGTATTGGGGGACGAAAACCGTCATCAGCAAAAACACTCCTGTTAATTCAAACAAAAGCGTTGTTGCTAGAATTGACTGCACCAGTTGTACTACGCCGGCTAGCCCGGATTTGTCGAGAGATTGTTGCAGGGCAATTTTGTCTTTCAAGCCAAAGCGGCGGCCCAATAACAGCAGCAAGAAAGTCGTGGCTGTCATGTAGCCCAAGCCTCCTATTTGCACCAGTAAAACCAGGCACAGTTGCCCCCAAAAAGAGTAATATTTTCCGACATCAACCACCGACAAGCCCGTGACGCAGACAGCGGAAGTAGAGGTAAACAGTGCTGTTATTGGATCGCTCCAAGTTCCATCAATTGTGGAAAAGGGCATCATTAGCAATAGAGCACCTGCGAGGATGACAGCGAGAAAGCCCAAAGCAATGGTTCGCGAGACAGTCATTCGATTTTAGATTTTAGATTTTAGATTTTAGATTTTAGAGGGAACCCACAAATTGATTTTAGATTTTAGAGGGAACCCACAAATCGATCGTCGGGCTGGAAATCAGGACATCTGTGTCTGGCGAAGGCCGGAGGCCGATCGAACTCAATCGCCAAATTCTATGACAACAGCGGGAAAATAACGGTAGAATTCCTTTAATAACTTGCGATCCGGCGATGACATCAACACTTTACCAGCAAATTCAGCAACTTTACGACGCTTCTAGCGGTTTGTGGGAGCAGGTGTGGGGCGAACATATGCACCACGGTTACTACGGCCCGGATGGCAATTTGAAAAAAGAGCGCCGACAGGCTCAGATAGATTTGATAGAAGAACTGTTGGCCTGGGCTGGAGTACCGTCAGAGAAGGCACTCTGTGAATCTTACCGCATTCTCGATGTCGGTTGCGGGATCGGCGGCAGCACGCTTTATTTGACCGAAAAGTTTAGTTCGATCGCTCAAAATAATTTAAAGTTGGATGGCGGGGTCGATCGAGATTTTAGCCGATCGCCCGAACCAAATAAAACGGGCGCTAGCGTTACAGCGACCGGGATTACTCTGAGTCCGGTACAGGCCAACAGAGCGACCGAACGCGCTAAAATTGCTGGCATGGAAAGCAATGTGAACTTTTTGGTAGCAGATGCTTTGAATATGCCTTTTTCTGACGAGTCATTCGACTTGGTTTGGTCGCTAGAAAGCGGAGAACATATGCCAGACAAAATTAAGTTTTTGCAGGAATGTTGCCGCGTGCTCAAGCCTGGAGGAACTTTGATTTTGGCGACTTGGTGTCACCGTCCGGTGGGAGAAACGGCGGGAGAATTAACTGATGAAGAGAGAAAGGAATTGGCAGAAATTTACCGGGTTTATGCTTTGCCTTACGTGATTTCTTTGCCGGAATATGAGGAAATCGTCCGCAGTTTGCCTTTGACAAGTATTCGCACCGCTGATTGGTCAAAAGCTGTTGCTCCTTTTTGGGATGTGGTGATCGATTCTGCTTTGACTCCGATCGCGATTTGGGGTTTGCTGACGAGCGGTTGGACGACTATTCAAGCTGCACTTGCTCTCGGATTGATGAGCCGTGGATATCAGAGCGGATTGATTCGTTTCGGGCTGATTTGTGCGGTAAAATAACAGGGAGGGAGCCGAGAAGTTTTCAGTTTTGAGTTGATGAGTAAGGTGCGCATTGCGCACCTACAGAATATTATTTGTTTGGTGCGGGTGTGAGTTTTATGGGCAACGATTCGATTGACAAGTCTTGGATTGATAAAAATGGCTCGGCTCCGCAAAGCTGGGTGAGGGCTTTTTGGGAGTTTTCTCGGCCGCACACAATTGTGGGTACTAGCCTGAGTGTATTGGCTTTGTACGCGATCGCCCAAAGCGCGCGGCTGTTTGTGAATCCTGTATTTTGGCCCCTAGCTTTTGCCTGGTTGGCTTGCATTTGCGGCAATATTTATATTGTGGGATTAAACCAGTTAGAAGATGTAGAAATTGATAAAATAAATAAGCCGTATTTGCCGATCGCCTCGGGAGTGTTTTCTCGAAACACCGGAGAATTAATTGTAATTGCAACGGGAATTCTAGCAATTTTGACTGCTGTTTTACAAGGTCCGTTTTTGCTGGCTACCGTGGGCGTTAGTTTGGCGATCGGGACTGCTTATTCTCTGCCGCCAATTCGGCTGAAGCGTTTTCCTTTTTGGGCGGCGCTGTGCATTTTTACGGTGCGGGGCGCGATCGTAAATTTAGGGTTATTTCTGCACTTTAATTGGGTGTTGGGTTTGGGAAGGGCGAAAAGCATTTTTTCTGGCTGGAGTTTGGAGAGTGTGTCTTTTGCGATTCCTGCAGAAGTTTGGGTGCTGACGGTTTTTGTTGTGGTGTTTACGTTTGCGATCGCCATTTTTAAAGATATCCCCGACATGGAAGGGGACAAGCAATATAATATTACTACGTTTACGATTGAGCTGGGCCGGCCGGCCGTCTTTAATTTATCTCGCTGGGTGTTGACGGTTTGCTATTTGGGCGCGACTTTGGCGGGAGCGATCGTATTGTCTAATGTTAATTTAGTGTTTCTGGCAGTTTCTCATTTGGCGGCTTTGGGTTTGATGTGGTTTTGGAGCTTCAAAGTTGATTTAGACGATCAAAAAGAAATTGCTGATTTTTATCAGTTTATCTGGAAGTTGTTTTTCTTAGAATATTTGATTTTTCCCGCAGGTTGTTTGTTGGGGTAGAAGGGGAAGTTCGGCAACGAGCAATGTACGGGATGTAACGGATGTAAAGGATAGAAGGAAGAAGGAAGAAGGAAGTTCGGCAACGGATTCGCTCTCGTCGGATGTAACGGATGTCAGTCCGATGTCCGTCGGAAGAAGGAAGAAGGAAGAAGAAAGGGGAAAGAAGGAAGGAAGAGTTAACAAGTTAGAACAATTTGGCAATTACCAGTTAGCGAACTCCCAAACAACAAAGACAACTATGGCTTCTCAAAAAAAATCGCGAAAATCTGCCTGCAAATTGGGTGCAGAATACTCTTTGAAAATAGCTTGGGAACATCACCAAGCGGGACGCTTGTTAGAAGCTGAGAATTTGTACCGGCAGATCGTAGAAGTGCAGCCGGAGTCAGCAAACGTGCTGTGTTTGTTGGGAATAGCTGCTAGACAGCAGGGAAAGATTGCAGAGGCGATCGACTTTTACGAACAGGCGATCGTCCAAAACCCCAATTTTGTAGAAGCACATTTAAATAAGGCTAATGTTTTGCTGGATGTAGGCGAGTATCAAATGGCGATCGCCACTTACGAACAAGTCATCAAAATGCAGCCAAATTCCGCACTAGCTTACAATAATTTGGGCTGGCTCAAACAGCAAGTCGGCGAAATAGACTCGGCAATTTTATATTACCAAACAGCGCTCAAGCTCGACCCCAACCTGCACGAAACAGCACACAATTTAGCAGGTTTATTTAAACAAAAAAATCAATTAAACGAGGCGGTAGCCTGTTACCTGCACGCTTTACAAATTAATCCGAGTTTGACATATTCTTTGATGGGGTTGGGAACAGTTTTGCAGCAGCAAAGTAAATTAGCCGAAGCTTTTAACTGCTACCAGCAAGCTGTACAACTAGAGCCAAACAATCCCGAAGCTCACAACAATGTCGGAGCATTTTACCACGAACAAGGCAATACCAAAGCAGCAATATCTTACTACCGACAAGCATTGAACTTAAAGCCAGACTTCGTGGATGCTATTAACAACCTCGGACACGCTTTAGTCGATTTAGGGGAATTTCAAGAAGCCTTTTTTTTTCACCGTCGAGCATTGGAATTGCAGCCAGACAACGCCACCGCACACGTGGAATTAGGTTTAACTTTGCTATTGTTCGGAGATTTTCAGCGCGGTTTTGCTGAATATGAGTGGCGGTGGCGCACTCCGCAACTACAACCGAGGCAATTTAAACAGTCGGTTTGGGATGGTTCAGATTTGCAGGGAAAAACTATTTTACTGCACGTCGAGCAAGGCTTCGGCGATTCGATTCAGTTTATTCGCTACGCGCCGGTTCTTCGCAGCCGAGGGGCTAAAGTTATGGTGGCTTGCTATCCAGAACTGCTGCGGTTGTTTGAGACAGTTGCCGGCATTGAATATTTATCAGTTAGTCTTGAGGGTTTGCCAGAATTTGACGTTCACGCACCGCTGATGAGTTTGCCGAGAATTATGGGGACAACTCTGGAAACAATACCGGCAAATGTTCCTTATTTAGCTTCGCCTGATGAGTGCAAGTTTGCGCTTTCTTCTGATGCAAAACTGAAGGTAGGGATTGTTTGGGCTGGGAACCCGCAGCGCCGGAAAGACAATCAGCGTTCTTGCAGTTTGAGCGATTTTATTCAATTTTTGGATATTCCGGGAATCGCTTTTTATAGTTTACAAAAAAACTTGTCGCAGAGCGATCGCACTTTGTTGAACCAACACTTAGTGCCGGATTTGAGTCCGCATTTGAGCGACTTTGCTGATACCGCTTCGGCGATATCTCAACTGGATTTAGTCATTAGTGTCGATACGGCTGTGGCGCACTTGGCCGGTGCTTTAGGAAAACCGGTTTGGGTGCTGCTTTCTTTTGCTGCTGACTGGCGCTGGCTGCTGCTGCGCGAAGATAATCCTTGGTATCCGACTGCAAGGATTTTCCGCCAAAGTCAGGCGGAAGGTTGGCAAGAATTGTTTGAGGAAGTGCAGGCGGCTTTGAGTTCTTTTGCGATCGCCAATACTGCTAGTTATTCCGAGGATTCTGCCAAAAATTCGCTTGACTTCGTTTCGCTCGCAATGACTGCTAATGATACGCCTGACCTCGATTCTGTAGCTCTCAAAATGACAGGTGCAAGCCTAGCTCAAGAGAGTAAACAAATATTTTTGAGGGCGAGCGAAGGGTTAGCAGAAGGCTCCGCAGCTAAGCAATCGCAGGGGATTGAGACATGGGTTGCGATCGGAACTGCTGGCGATAATTTGGTTGTTTTAGAGGATTTGTTGCGGCAAGCAGAGCATTTAATGGAAACAGGCGATAAGGAAGATGCGATCGCCCTTTACGAACAGATCATATCTCTTGACCCAAATTGCGTTCAAGCGCGGATTAATTTTGGTTTTCTCAAGCAAGAAAATGGCGAATGGGACGCAGCTATCCCGCATTACCGAGAAGCTTTAGCACTAGATCCAAATATTCCTCAAACAGCTTACAACTTGGCAAAAATTTTTGAGGAACAAGGTCAAGTGGAAGAGGCGATCGCACATTACGAACAAGCTCTGATCGCTCAACCAGATTTCGTGCCAGCACTGATTAATTTAGCGGTGGCGCTGCAAGAAAAAGGCGAACTTTTAAGGGCGATCGAGCTGTACCGGCAAGCGCTGGAAATTCAGCCGCATAGCTGGGAAGCTTACAACAATCTGGCAACAGTGTTGCAAGAACAGGGCAATTTAGAAGATGCGCTGGAGTATTATCACAAAGCTCTAGAATTGCTGCCGGATTTTGTGGAAGCTATCAACAATTTAGGCAGGACGTTTCTGGAAAAAGGCGCGGTAGAAGATGCGATCGCCTGTTACAGACGGGCGATTCATTTAAGTCCAAACCACGCTAGCGCTCACCTGAATTTGTCCTTGGCTTTGCTGTTGGTGGGAGATTTGGAAAATGGTCTCGCAGAATACGAGTGGCGCTGGCAAATTAAAGAATTTCACACTGGTCATTCGTGTTTTTTAACGGGGCCGGAAAATACAGTTTCGGCGAGAGAATACCGGCCGCTGTGGGACGGTTATGATTTGGCGGGAAAGACTATTTTGCTCCACGCCGAACAAGGTTTAGGCGATTCGCTTCAGTTTATCCGCTACGCTGCGATCGTCAAAAATAAAGGCGGTAGGGTAATTGTTGGCTGTTACCCGCAATTGCACCGTTTGTTTGCAACGGTTGACGGCATTGATTTGCTAATAGTTAAAGGCGAGCCGCTGCCGGAATTTGACGTGCAAGCGCCGATGTTGAGTTTGCC
Organism: Microcoleus sp. F10-B2; assembly: GCF_036704965.1. Lineage (NCBI taxonomy): Bacteria > Bacillati > Cyanobacteriota > Cyanophyceae > Oscillatoriales > Microcoleaceae > Microcoleus > Microcoleus sp. F10-B2. Next base: position 18,783 of record NZ_JAUBTB010000071.1, read on the forward strand.
GTATATTATCGGTACAAAGCTGGAAACAATACCTGCAAATACTGCTTATTTATCTCCGCCGGCGGGTGCGGATTTTGGGCTTTTGCCCGATCGCACTTTGAAAGTTGGGATTGTCTGGGCGGGGAATCCAAAACACCGCAAAAACAAGCAGCGTTCGTGCAGTTTAAGCCAGTTTCTGCCGCTTTTGGACGTTTCGGGGGTAAGTTTTTACAGCTTGCAGAAAGAGGTTTCCGAGGCAGATCGCGCGCTGTTGAATCAAACGCCGATCGTAGATTTGAGCCCGCATTTTGACGATTTGGCCGATACTGCTGCTGCGATCGCCAAACTAGATTTAGTCATTAGTGTCGATACCGCTGTCGCCCATTTGGCGGGCGCTTTGGGCAAACCGGTGTGGATTTTGCTGTGTTTTGTGCCGGATTGGCGGTGGCTGCTGGAACGCGAAGATAGTCCTTGGTATCCGACGGCGCGGCTGTTCCGGCAGCATCAGCGGGGCGACTGGGAGGGTGTTTTCGGTCGGGTGGCTCAAGCTTTGGGCGGCCTGGTTTCTGCAGCATCTGCGCCGTCGGATTTGGCGGATGCAGAGTTTCGGTTGGGTCGAGATTTGCAGCAGCAAAGGCAGTTTCGCGGTGCGATCGAATGTTACGAACGGGCGATCGCGATCGATCCAAATTATGCGGCCGCTCACAGCAATTTAGGCGTTGTCAAACAGCACGCTGGCAGGCTACCAGAGGCGATCGCGCACTACCGAGAAGCGCTCGCAATCGACCGCAATTTGGCGGAAACTGCGAGCAATTTGGGCAGCGCGCTGGCGGAAGCAGGGGAGACTCAAGAGGCGATCGCAGAATATGAACGGGCGCTCAATTTGAACCCTAATTGCGCGGAAGCGCTGATTAATTTGGGCCTGCTGCGGGAAGAACAAGGAGATGTTACGGAGGCTGTAAGGTGCTACGAGCAAGCGATTCAAGTTAATCCCAATTGCGCTGCAGCTTATTTGAATTTGGGAATTACTTTGGAGGAACAAGGGGAGGAAGCGATCCCGAATTACGAACGGGCGATCGCGAATTACGAACGGGCGATCGCGATCGATCCAAATTATTTCGATGCCTTGCACAACTTAGCATACGCCTCGATCCGGCAGGGGCGAGTTGCAGATGCGATCGCATACTACGAGCGAGCTCTGACGCTGCAACCGGATTTGGCCCAAACCGATCTCGCTTTGGGGAGTTGGCTGTCAAACCAAGATAAGTTAGATGAGGCTCTAGCTTTTTGCCAGCAGGCGATTCAGAAATTGCCAGCCTCAGCAGAGGCTCGGTGCAATCTGGGAATTGTCCTGCACAAACAGGGCAAAATTGAAGATGCGATCGCCTGCTATCAGCAAGCTTTGAGCCTGAAACCCGACTTTCCAGAAGCTTTGAACAATCTCGGCAAAGCTTTTGAGGAAGCGGGAAAAATGGCAGAGGCGATCGATTGCTACCATCGGGCGATCGAACTCAAACCCGGTTATATCAATCCTCTCAACAGTTTGGCAAGTGCTTTGCACGATCGCGGACAATTTGTAGATGCTGTCACCTGCTACAGCCAAGCAGTTAAATTCAATATCGGCAATCCCGAATCTCACCTAAATTTAGCTTTAGCTTTACTGCTGGCGGGTGATTTTCAGCGCGGTTTTTCCGAGTACGAATGGCGGCTGCTGGTTCAACAAAAACAGTCCCCGCGCCACAACTTTCACCAACCTATTTGGGATGGCCAAGATTTGCAGGAAAAAACTATTTTGCTTTGCCCGGAACAGGGTTTAGGCGATGCAATTCAGTTTATCCGCTACGCAGATTTAGTCAAGCAAAAAGGCGCTAGGGTAATTGTTTGGTGTTTGCCGCAGTTGCAGCGCTTGTTTGCACAAGTTTCGGGAATCGATGGGTTAATAGTTAATCCAGAGGATGCACCGGATTTTCAAGTGCGCGCGCAGCTAATGAGTTTGCCTCACCTTCTGGGAACAACTTTAGAAACTATACCGGCGAAAGTTCCTTATTTAGCTCCGCCCCCGGGTTTGGAATTTACTCTCAGTCCAACTGCTAATTTGAAAGTAGGGATTGTGTGGTCGGGAAATCCTCAATATTCGCAAAATAAGGTGCGATCGTTACCGCTGAATTTGTTAACTAAACTGTTAGATATTCCCGGAGCCATTTTTTACAGTTTGCAAAAGGAAATAACAGCAGACGAGCGCGCTTTGTTAGAGCAAATGCCCGTAACAGATTTAAGCTCTTATTTGCACGACTTTGCCGATACTGCGGCGGCAATCTCGGCTCTGGATTTAGTGATTTCTGTAGATACTTCTGTGGCGCACTTGGCCGGTGCTTTGGGCAAACCAGTGTGGATTTTGCTGTGTTTTGTGCCGGATTGGCGGTGGCTGTTGCAACGCGAAGATAGTCCTTGGTATCCGACGGCGCGGCTGTTTCGCCAGTCTACAGCGGGGGATTGGGAAGGAGTTTTAGAACAAGCTAGTTTGGCGCTGAGAGAAAGAATTTGCCAGCATGAGGAAGCTCAACCGCCAAGAGAAACTTATCCCAATATTGAATTGTCTCAACAACATTTCAATCGGGGAAATATTCTCAAAGCGCAAGGTAGATTTGCCGAGGCGATCGCTTGTTTTAAAAATGCTTTAGTTTGTCAGCCAGATTTGATAGAAGCTGCAACTAATTTGGCAGTGACGCTGCACCAAACAGGCGACTTAGCCGAAGCTGCCACCTATTATCAGCGCGCGGTCGAAATCGACCCGAACTGCCCTCAAGCGCAAAATAACTTGGGCATTTTGCTGCAAGATCGAGGCAGTACAGCCGATGCTTTATCTTGTTTTCAAAAGGCGATCGCCCTAAATCCAATGTACGTCAAAGCTCTCAACAATCTCGGCGCGACACTCCAGCAGCAGGGCGAGTTGCCGAGTGCGATCGCGTGTTTTCATCAAGCACTTTCCATCAATTCCAATTACGTGCCAGCCCTGGTAAATTTGGGCGTGGCGATGCAAGCAAAATGTCAGCTATCAGAGGCAGAACGGCTTTACGAGCGTGCAATTGAAGCAGAACCAAACAATCCTGCAGGACACTATCACCTGGGAACTTTATGCTTGGATGCGGGTAAAATAGAACAGGCAATTTCTAGCTTAGAACGAGCCATATTTTTGAAGCAAAATTATCTAGAAGCCATTACGAATTTAGGCAGTGCTGTAGAACAACTAGGAGACATAAATCGAGCAATTTTGTGTTACAATAAAGCACTACAAATTGATGTTAATTGTGCAAAAGCTCACTTCAATTTAGCCTTAGTCCTGCTGTTGACTGGGGACTTGCCGCGCGGTTTAGCAGAATACGAGTGGCGCTGGCAAACAGAACAGGCGAAAAAAATGCAGCGGTTGAATTTCGATCGGCCGGTTTGGGATGGTTCAGAGTTGAACGGGCAAACTATTTTGCTCCGATCCGAACAAGGTTTGGGCGACGCAATTCAATTTGTGCGTTACGCGGCAATTGTGCAGCAAAAAGGCGGCAAAGTAATCATTTCTTGCTATCAAGAACTGAAGCGTTTATTTAAGCAGATTCCTGGCATCCAACAAGTGGCGGTTCGGATGGAGGAACTGCCGGATTTCCAAGTGCAAGCACCGCTGATGAGTTTGCCGCATATTTTGGGAACAAATTTAGAAAGTATACCGGCAAATGTTCCTTATTTAGCTGCGCCGCCGAATTGGCAATTTTCTCTAAATTGCGATGGCAATTTCAAAATTGGGATTGTGTGGGCGGGAAGTTCGGAACATTTGAAGGATTTTCAGCGTTCGAGCGATTTAAGTTATTTCCTGAAATTGTTAGATATTGCGGGTGTAAGTTTTTACAGTCTTCAGAAAGAAGTGTCTGCGGGCGATCGTACTTTGTTAACTCAAATTCCCGTGAGAGATTTGAGCGACAATTTGAACGATTTTGCCGATACTGCGGCGGTGATATCGCAACTAGATTTAGTAATTTGCGTGGATACTGCTGTCGCGCACTTAGCCGGTGCTTTGGGTAAACCCGTATGGATTTTGCTGTGTTTTATGCCGGATTGGCGGTGGATGTTGGAACGCGAAGACAGCCCTTGGTATCCGACGGCGCGGCTGTTTCGGCAGCAAACACCGGGTGATTGGGAGGAAGTATTCGATCGCATAAAAACAGCCTTGCTAGAGAGGGCGGGCACGGGGGCACCGCCCCTACAATCTACTCGTTCCCAGGCTCAGACTGGGAACGCAGATTCTGATGCTGTGCCTCAACTTTCCTTGTCACCTGCACAGGTAGAATTTTACATAGCAAATACCTTACAAAAACAAGGTAAAAAAGCAGAGGCAGCCGCTCGCTACGAACAAGTAATCTCAGCCTCACCCAACCACGCAGAAGCCCACAGTTATTTAGGTTATTTTAAACAAGAAACCGGGCAAATAACCGAGGCAATTTCGCACTACAAACAAGCGCTAGAAACCAATCCAAACCTGAGCGAAACAAACTTATATTTAGGTTCCGCCCTGGAAGAACAAGGAAAAGTTATTGAGGCGATCGACTGGTATACTAAAGCAATTCAACTCTCTCCAGAATCACACAATTGGCGCTTAAAACTAGCTTTAGCTTTGCTTTTGACTGGCAATTTACAGCGCGGTTTTGCGGAGTACGAATCGCGCTGGCAAACTCAAGAATTGGAACCCCGATATTTCTCCCAACCGCTTTGGGACGGCTCAGATTTGCAGGGAAAAACGATTTTATTGCACCCAGAACAAGGTTTGGGCGATACGATACAATTTATCCGCTACGCACCTTTAGTCAAGCAAAAAGGCGGCAAAGTTGTTGTGGCTTGTCATGTCTTGCTGAAGCGTTTATTTGAAGGAATTGCAGGAGTCGATCGAGTAATAGCGAGATCGAGTGATTTGGTAGATTTTCAAGTGCAAGCGCCGCTGTTAAGTTTGCCGCGAATTCTGGGAACAACTTTGGAAAATATACCGGCAAAGATTCCTTATTTAGCCCCGCCACAGGATTTTAAATTTTCTCTAGAATCCAACAATCAACTAAAAGTAGGTATTGTGTGGGCGGGCGGCGCGCTGCACCGCAAGGATCGTCAGCGATCGTGTAAATTGAGCCATTTTGTCAAATTTTTAGATGTTGCTGGAACGACTTTTTACAGCCTTCAGAAAGATTTGTCTGGGGGCGATATCACTTTGTTTAATCAACATAAAATTCAAGATTTGAGCGAACATTGCGTCGATTTTGCCGACACAGCAGCAATTATTTCGCAACTCGATTTAGTAATTTGCGTAGATACTTCTGTGGCGCACTTGGCCGGTGCTTTGGGCAAACCCGTCTGGATTTTGCTGTCTTTCGTGCCCGATTGGCGCTGGATGCTGGAACGCGAAGATAGCCCTTGGTATCCCACTGTGCGGTTGTTTAGGCAGCAAACAGCGGGTGATTGGGATGGAGTTTGCGATCGTATAAAAGCAGCCTTGCTAGAGAGGGCGGGCACGGGGGCACCGCCCCTACAATCTACTCGTTATCAGGCTGAGCCTGGGAACGCAGATTCTGATACTCCGCCTCAAATTCAACGCCCAGAAACTCCCCCACAAATTACCGGAATCGGCATTAGTTGGCCAGTCAGCATCACCAGCGGCTGGGGAATTTACGGCATGAATTTAACACTGCAACTGCTGCGAAATCCCGCCTGGGAAGTTGCACTTTTAGTACCGCCATCTATCACCTCTGAATCTATCAATCCGCTGCATAAATCCCTGTTATTACCTGTAGTAGAAAAGCAGAAAGTTTTTCAGAAATTAGTAACTGAAAATTCAGACAAACAGATTACTTGCAACTTTCCCGTACTTTACGCCCTCGGCAATAATTTAGCATCGTCTGGAGTTGAAAATCAAATTACCAGCGCTTCTCAAGTAGGAGTCATCTTTTTTGAAGACACGCGAATCACAGCAGAAGCACTAGAAAAAGCAAAAAAATATAGCGCGATTGTTGCCGGTTCCAACTGGAATGCGGATGTTTTGAGAAGCTGCGGCTTGACTAATGTGGCGATGGTAAATCAAGGAATTGACCCCGCAATTTTCCATCCTGCACCCAAATCTAATCTATTTGGCGATCGCTTCGTCATCTTCTCCGGCGGCAAACTGGAATATCGCAAAGGTCAAGATATTGTAATTGCCGCTTTCAAACGATTTCGCGCCAAACATCCAGAGGCTTTGTTACTTACAACATGGCACAATTTTTGGCCTCAGTATATGCTAGGAATCGAACAAACCGGAAACGTTGTCGGACTTCCCAATATCAACCGCGACGGAAGTTTAGGAATTTCCCAATGGTTAGTGGCTAACGGTTTGCCGGTTGACTCTTTTATCGACATCGGCTTAATTCCCAATCACCTCGCCGGACAAATTTTGCGAGAAGCCGACTGCGCTGTTTTCACCAACCGCTGCGAAGGCGGCACTAATTTAGTCGCGATGGAAAGTATGGCCTGCGGAATTCCGACTATTTTATCAGCAAATACTGGTCATTTAGACTTGATTTACAGCAACATTTGCTATCCTTTATCGAGTCAAGTAAAAGTAAAATCTACGGCTCATTTTTCCGGTGTAGAAGGTTGGGGAGAGTCTGAGGTTGCAGAAGTTGTCGAGGCTTTGGAAGAAGTTTATACTAATCGCGAAGAATCAAAACGTCGCGGTTTAGCTGCGGCAAATTTTATGCTAGATTGGACTTGGGAAAAACAAGTTAAGCGTTTTTTGGATGTTATTAACGGGCTATATACATAATTCCCGTAGGGGCGGGCTCACCAACGATAATCGCCCCAAAACCAACAATTTCAAAAACCCGCCCTCACCCAACAAACAATATTAATGTACATTCAGATTTACGGTGGGGCGGGGGCGGGTTTATATTAATTGTCGGTGATTATTATGTATGGTTGGCGAACCCGCCCCTACAAATAAAATGTAGGTTGAAATTACAATTTCAATCCAGCGATAGATACTGTAGGGTGCGTCGCACTCGACAATCTGCAATTAAAATCGAAAATATAGCAGCGACGCACCATACCAGATAATTATTTCAACTTTTGAAACCACACTCCTGTTTCATCAATTGTATACAGAGAAAATGACTCGCCTTTCATCTTCTCAAAATCGTGTACTGCTTGCTTGCAGCCCTCCCAGTGACCGTAATCATCAACCTGAATTAAACCGTTAGAAATAACGCTGTCATAAAGCGTATTAAATATATCCATTGTTGACTCGTACCAATCTCCATCAGCGTGCAGAAACGCAATACTTCCTATTGCTGACTTGTATTTGGGTAAAGTCTGGGAAAATAATCCCTTAACCGGTACAACAATATTTCTAACTTGCAGTAATTCACAGATTTTATCCAAATTTTCACTAATTGGAGCTTTGAGAGTTCCTTCGCCAAAACCGGTGAGATTTGCAGGTATTCCCTGATGTCGATCGATCTCGGTAGGTGCCGGCATTCCTTCAAACGTATCAAAAGCATACAGCACTCTCGGACGGCGGCTGTAATGTTTAATTACAAATGCCATTAAGGCTGCTGCACCGCCTTTGCAAGTTCCGCATTCTACAAAATTTCCAGGCAAATCTTCCACACATATTTGCTTTGCCAAATCATAGAGAGAAAACAGTCTCGCTTCGCTAAGCAAGGTATAGGGGCGAACAATTGACAAAATATTTTTAAAGTTTGCAGGATCGGTTTGCAGTGACGATTTGCTGCTGTGAATAATTGTCGGCAAATTTTGCTTTTTTAGCGCTGGCAAGTTGTGTTTTGGCAAATCTTTGCTAACGGGCATACCGCTGACTGAATAATCCTGCAAATGTGCTGGCAACTGCCAGGAAATATTGGGGTCTGGTTGATGTTTTACTGGCTGGACATTCCCCCGCCAAGCAGCCCCCATAATTTGCATTGTTTGATATACTACCGTTTGCCATCCCCTTTGCTTCAAGTAATTTAAACCTCGAGCAACATCGGGAGCATTTAAATCGTGAAATAAAATTATTGCATCTTCCTCCGCCAATTTTTCACAAACAATTGCGTCATTTAACGGCCCATCACCTCCGTGTTCTCCGTCAATAAAAATTAACGACCATTTGCGGTTGAATTGAGCGGAAAAATCTTCGACTCTTTGGGGGCTGTAGCCGGGTATTAGCTCGACTGATGTTTGAACCCCAGACGCAATTAGAGCACCTTGAATTGAGTCGATTACGCTTTGTCTGATGTCTGCTCTTTCTAACAGCGGATCGACGACATCTAACTCAACTCCGGCGAGGGCTAAGTGACAGGCAGACCACCCCAACCAGCAGCCGATTTCTAATGCTTTTTTACCTTTGAATTGCAAAGCAGTATTGTAAAGGATGTGGGCTTCGTCGCGATTCAAAAACCCGATGAATGGATAGCGCTTGTCTGCATACCAATTATGCGGAATTTCCCGGCGCAAATAAGGCCAGTTACTCCCATTTGGATCGGCAACAATCATATTGGGGAAATAGGAGTCAGGTATAATTATTTGGAATCCAGGGGAAACATAATCTCCTGATTTTAATAAATTATTTGTGCTAAGTTCAGGTAGTTGAGCAGTCATTTTTTGTTCTTGAAATATAGGTATTGCTTCCTGTTTTTTAGGTTGGTAACGGACGCTTATTTCTAGTATGTCGCCGTCAGTTGCCATCAATTGTACTCGGTCAAACTGCTGGCGGCCAGCTAAATGCAAAATGCCGATCGCCTCCTGCGGCAAGTACGGCTCCACAAAACAGCCTCGCTGCTTGTCCCAAACCGGAAAACCGTTGAATATCCAATTGCACCAAGCTGGTAGCATTTCAGTGAGATTGAACAATTCGCCACTGTAAACAGCTAGGTTTAGGGCAAATTGATCTGTCATGACACAGCCGGATTTTTGCAATCCTCGCTCTACTTTTTCAGCCCATATTTCCCAGTGCAAAGCATCTTTTCTGAGTGCAAAAACTCCGGCATTTAATATCGGATAACTGTATAATTTTTTAGCGACTTCCTCACCAAAGTTAGCTTCGTATTGTTGATAAACCCACTGCCAAAACTGAGGAAGTTGTCCGTACTGCTGCAAGCTAGCCCTGTGAACTTCTGGAACAATTGCCAGTCCCCGGCGCGATGCTCCTGCAACTAACAAATTAATTGCTCTCCAGTCTTGAACCCAAGCATCTGCATCTATCCAAAGGTATATATCAAAATTGGGAAAGTATTTTCGCAAACAAGGTCTAACTAACAGTCCTTTTAAATGTTCGGGAGATTCATTTCTGCCAGGAAAGTCAAAGTCCCAATCGGGCTTTTTAATGATATTAACTTTTGTTTTTAGCCACTGCAACTGTTCGGGAGTGCAGCCGAGATCGAAAAAGCCGATCGCCACATTTTCACCCTCGGGTTTTTCCCGCACCGATAAAATAGTACCTCGCACCAATTCAAAGTAATTTGCATCGGCGGCCGTGATGATGATAATCTGCATAAATAGTAACGGGTGCATCTCGTTGGGTAGGGGCGGGTTTATTTAACCTGTTTGCACCGTTGAGGGGAAGGGGTAAACCCGCCCCTACAGGCTGCTTGAAAAGTCTGATTAAATTATAGGGTAGGGTAGGGTGTGCCGAAGCACCGCAATATTCATAAAACTATACTATCGAGACGATCGAGGAGGAATTGTGAAAAACCACAAAGGGAAAGTTTATCTAGTCGGTGCCGGACCCGGAGATTGTAACTTGATGACAGTGCGATCGCACAAATTGCTATCCCAGGCCGAAGTCTTAATCTACGACGCCCTCATCGACATCCCGCAACTCGAATTAATCCCAGCAACTTGTCGGAAAATAGAAGTCGGGAAACGCGGCGGCAAACCTTCCACCCAGCAGCAAGAAATTAACCGTTTGCTGGTAGAACATTGCAAGTTAGGAAAACAAGTAATCCGCTTAAAAAGCGGCGATCCGTTTATTTTTGGTCGCTCCAGTTCCGAAATTCAAGCATTGATCGCAGCGGGCTGCGAGTTTGAAGTAATACCCGGAATTTCATCAGCCTTAGCCGCCCCTTTACTAGCAGGAATTCCCCTCACAGATCCGGTGATGAGCCGCTGTTTTGCAGTGATGAGCGCCCACGAACCGGATGCTTTGGAATGGGAAGCATTAGTGCAGATAGAAACTTTGGTAATATTGATGGGAGGGCGCAATTTAAGCGAGATAATTTGGCAATTGCAAAAGCACGGACGATCGCCCGAAAATCCGATCGCCATTATCCGAGATTGCGGCCGCCCCGAACAGCAAATTTGGCTCGGCACTCTCTCCAACATTTTACAGCAAACAGCAGGTCAATCTCTATCGCCTTGCGCGATAATAATTGGAGAAGTAGTTAGATTGCGCGAATATTTAATCCAGCCAGAAAGCACAAATATGATCGATACACCAGTCACTACTAATAACACCCAATTGCCACTAGCAGGACAAACAATTTTAGTCACCCGCGCAGCTTCTCAGTCGGCTGAATTTAGCGATCGACTCCAGCAACAAGGAGCTCGCGTGATCGAAATGCCCGCCTTGGTAATTGGGCCACCTTCGAGTTGGGAACCATTAGACAGTGCGATCGCACAATTGTCAAGCTTTCACTGGTTAATTCTCACTTCCCACAACGCTGTAGACTGCTTTTTTCAACGATTACAAGCAAAAGGCAAAGACGCCCGCAGCTTGTTTGGTATTAAAATCGCAGTTGTCGGGAAAAAAACAGCAGAAAGTTTGCGATCGCACTCTTTACAACCAGACTTTATTCCCCCCAACTTTGTCGCCGATTCCCTAGTCGAGAACTTCCCCTGGCAGGGCGGGCACGGGGGCACCGCCCCTACAAATTGCAAAATCCTATTTCCGAGAGTAGAAAGCGGCGGTCGAGAAGTTTTAGTTAAAGAATTCACCGCGAAAGGAGCGCAAGTAATAGAAGTGCCAGCTTACCAATCTTGCTGTCCCGAAACTATCGACCCGATCGCCCTATCCGCACTAGAAAATCAAGCCGTAAATATCATAACATTTGCCAGTTCCAAAACCGTCCAGAACTTTTGTCACCTCCTAGGAAAAACACCAGAACTTTCATTGTCTAAGAATTGGTTAGAAAGCGTTTGTATCGCATCCATCGGCCCTGAAACTTCTAAAAGCTGTCAGAAATTATTGGGGAAGTTAGACGTAGAAGCCAAAGAATATACTTTAGACGGATTGACTGAGGCGATCGTCCAATGGGTGGCAGAATATCAAAGTTCGTAAGTGCGATCGAACAGCAGTTAATTATCTAATCTGTAGCTTTTAAAATGGTTGTAATATCAATTTTAAAAAATCCGGGTAAGGACACGGCCGTGCCGTGTCCCTACAGACGATCGCGTACAATCTCTCGCTTGCAAAAAATTTATGAATTCGGATAAAATAGTTGTAAAATAACTAGGAGGAAATATGACCGCAAAAGACCAACTTCTTCAAGAACTAGACCAAGTACCAGAACCCGTTCTGCTGAAAGTGCTTGAATTTGTCCGTGCCTTAAAGACTCAGGAAGAACAACAAAAACTAGAAGCCAAAGCATGGCAGGCATATCTAGATTCAGAACGTGAAAGAAAGGAGGTTTACCGTCGCCTTGCCAACTCCTAATTTTGTCAGCAAAAGTATTGTTTTAAGTATCCACGCCAGACAGATAGAGAGGTTTGGCGGCACTCCCGGCGTTAGAGATGAAGGCTTGTTGGAGTAGGCTTTGGGTCAACCGCAAGCAACTTTTGGCGGTCAATTTTTGCATCCAACGATTAGCGAACAAGCTGCCGCCTATCTCTATCACATAGCGATGAATCATCCCTTTATTGACGGCAATAAACGAACGGCTTTTGCGGTGACAGATACTTTTTTGCGTTTAAATGGTTCCACTCTGAATTTGACGGACGATCGAGCATATGATTTAGTCATGCGAGTCGCACGGGGAACGATGACTAAGGAAGAACTAACCACCGAGTTCGAGTCATGTATTTTTGAGCTTTAATAAGTAAGTTGGGCAGCCTTCATGGAGATTAAGTAAGGTGTGGCGTACTCACCCTACATGGAAATAGCGAATCGCGGAACAAAAAAGCGAGTAAAATTATCACTAAAGAACAAAGCCGATCGCCTTTGCGTCAAATCAGCAATAAAACTAAACAGAAAATAGCACAAACCGCCGATCGCCCTTTCTACCGCAAATCCCGCTACCCAACTACTAATTAGCAATAGCCATGAATATAAATTTTTCCCGTTACGACACCTTAACCACCCTGCTAGCAGGAACTACCGCAGCCTTAACCATAGTCATCAGCCAAAGTGCGATCGCCAAAACTCCCCAAGAAGTCGCCAACATTGCCGGGCCGCTGACAGTACAAATTAACAGTTCCCTCGGAGACGGTTCTGGCGTAATTATTGCCAAAACAGGCAAAACTTACACAGTTTTAACAGTCAACCACGTCGTAGAAAAAGCAGACGTGAAATACACCGTTCGCACCTCTAAAGGCAAAAACTATCAAGCAACCTCCGTCACCCGTTTGCAAACCGCTGAAACTGACCCGGATTTAGCCGTAGTCAAATTTGAAAGCCCCGAAGAATATCCAGTCGCGACGATCGCCGATTCCGATTTAGCCGTCATCGGCACTCAAATCTTCGTTTACGGCTATCCCGCTACCGGCGGACTTTTCGGCGCGGAACGAGAACCCGAACTCTCTCCCGGACTCGTTACCAGCCGCCCCCGCAACCGCCCGGAAGGCTACACTTTGCGGTATCAGGCCGTAACTTGGAGTGGCATGAGTGGCGGCCCAGTTTTTGACTCCGACGGCCGAGTCATCGGTTTACACGGACAAGGCGAATTCGGTTTCGCGCAAACGAGTTCCGGCGAAGTCGCCCCGATTAAAACCGGATTTAACGCAGCAGTTCCAATCAATACATTTATCGCGAAGCTGGTGGCGGCGGGAATCAACAAATCCGAATTGAAAGTAGACAATACTCCCGCAACTCAAGGCCCCGTATCCACCATTAATCCTCAAGACGCCCAAGCTTATTATTTTCGAGGACTTTCGCGGTTAGATCGAGGAGATGCTTGGGAGGCGATCGCCGATTTCAACAAAGCACTCACTTTCAAGCCCAACTACACTCCGGAATTGTACTTCAACATTGGCAATGCCCGCACTCTGATCGCCAGCATCGAGACAACCCGCGCGCCCAGCGCAATTCAAGCATACACGCGGGCGATCGAAGCCAATCCCGGTTTTGCCGACGCTTACTACAACCGAGCTTTAGCTTACCTGGACAACAAAGACCAACCGAAAGCAATGACCGACTTTCAAAAAGCAGCAGAACTTTACAAGCAAGGCGGAAGAACCAGCGCCTATCAAGACGCGCTCAATAGAATCAAGCAATTGCAGTAGAATTAGAAGTTAATAATTAAGAATTAAAAATGGGATTACTCATTTTTAATTCTTAATGTAGTTCATAAAAACAGCAGGTAAATAACAATGACTGCTATCACCTTAAACCTCAATTCCATTATAAAACTAACTTCAGAACAGTTTTATCAACTGTGCGAAGAAAACCCGGACTTGAAGCTAGAACGCAACGCCAACGGAGAATTAATCGCCATGCCGCCAACCGGAGGAGAAACAGGGAAACGCAATGTCAAATTGACTACACAATTGGATGTGTGGAACGAACAAACCGAACTCGGCGAAGTGTTTGATTCCTCCACAGGATTTACTCTGCCCAATGGCGCCGATCGATCTCCGGATGCTTCTTGGGTAGAAAAATCCCGCTGGTCAGCTTTGACGCCCGAACAAAGAGAAAAATTCATCCCGCTTTGTCCCGATTTTGCTGTGGAAATTCTCTCCCCAACGGACAGCTTGAAAAAGACTCAGGAAAAAATGCAAGAATATATGGAAAATGGCTGCCGTTTGGGTTGGCTGATTAACCGCAAAAAACGCGAAGTTGAAATTTATCGCCCCGGTCAAGATGTGGAAGTTTTACAATCTCCTCTCACCCTTTCTGGAGAAAATGTTTTACCTGGATTTGTGCTCAATTTGCAAAAAATTTGGAATTAATTTGAGTTATCAATTGTTTTTAATTATCAAAAAAATGCTATGACTGCTATAACCTTAAACCTCAACTCCATAATTAAACTAACTTCCGAACAGTTTTACCAACTGTGCGAAGAAAACCCCGATTTAAAATTAGAACGCAGCGCCAACGGAGAATTAATTGTCATGCCGCCAACCGGAGGAGAAACGGGAAGAAGCAACTCAAAATTCAACTTACAGATTGGACTTTGGAACGAACAAACCCAACTCGGTGAAGCCTTTGATTCCTCCACAGGATTTACTCTGCCCAATGGCGCCGATCGATCTCCGGATGCTTCTTGGGTAGAAAAATCCCGCTGGTCAGCTTTGACGCCCGAACAAAGAGAAAAATTCATCCCGCTTTGTCCCGATTTTGCTGTGGAAATTCTCTCCCCAACGGACAGCTTGAAAAAGACTCAGGAAAAAATGCAAGAATATATGGAAAATGGCTGCCGTTTGGGTTGGCTGATTAACCGCAAAAAACGCGAAGTTGAAATTTATCGCCCCGGTCAAGATGTGGAAGTTTTACAATCTCCTCTCACCCTTTCTGGAGAAAATGTTTTACCTGGATTTGTGCTCAATTTGCAAAAAATTTGGAATTAGCAGAATTCGATTTTGACTTATTATATCATTTTCAATAAATAAAATAACCGTTACCATTTCGTAGTGAGGAATGCAAGTCAGAGCGAGTTGGATCGGGAGGGGAGCATCTCATATTTGTAAAAACACTTCTTCTGGCTCCTTCCTTCTGACTCTTTCCTTCTGACTCTTTCCCCGCAGCAAGAGAGCCTCAAAACTCCAATTTCTAGCTGGACTGCTTTCATTGAGATCCTCCCTAGCCACTCCTTAGAACACTATAGCTTCTTTGTCCTTAAACTCGATAACTAAACTGGATTCGGGAGCAGAGGTCGAATTAACTCCACAATTTGGTCATACTTAAAGTTATTGACAGCATCAATTAGCATACTGGAAAGGGTTGATTGAGATGCGGGAATTAGTTTAATTAGCTCGTTCATCACTTCAGGATCGACATAGTAGGCAGCTTGATACATTTGTTCTAACCACTGAGATGACATCACGGCTAGATCTTCTGGAGATAAAGAATCAACAAATAGTTGTTGGGAATCTTTTCCTACAACTGTGTAGATGTACTCTACTCCCAAGTGTTGAGCGAGTTTGTCAAAGACGACCCCTTCCTGAAATGGCTTGCTCATAAAGTCGTCACAACCAGCCATAAGAGCTTTTTCTCGATCTTCTTCAAAAGCACTGGCAGTTAAAGCAATAATGACAGTTTCTTGTCCGTGAGGGTGTTCCCTAATGCGTTTGGTAGCTGTGTAGCCATCCACGATCGGCATTCGCAGATCCATCCAAATCAGGTGCGGAGACCAACTTTCCCACAGGGATAGCGCTTCAACTCCCTGTGTTGCTTGGCGCACCTCAAAACCGACTGAGGTAAGGATTTTGACCAATAAGCGGCGATTTTCCTCTACATCTTCAACCACAAGGATGCGGTAAGTTGGTTGTCCTGAAGCTATACCAATCACTCTTTGTTTAAGCAATTCTGAGGCAAGGCAGGCTGTTTGAGGTAACTTTACCCCAATTTCAAAGTAAAAAATGCTCCCCTGATTCAATGTGCTTTGAACCCGAATCTGACTGCCCATGAGTTGGACAAATCTTTGGCTGATAGCTAGACCTAGACCAGTACCTTGATTCAATTTATTCCCAGCTTCAGCTTGCACGAACGCCTTAAATAAGCTCCCAACTTCTGTTGGAGCAATTCCCACTCCAGTATCCTCAATTTCAAAACATAGGCGACAGGACGTTTGGTCGATATGTTCCGATCTTACTCGTAAGGTGACGCTTCCTTGATTTGTAAACTTAATCGCATTACCGAGCAGATTGACTAAGACTTGATAGAGTTTTTTCTCATCGCTATGCACGCATTGGGGAAGATTGGACTCTCGCTCGACAATTAGTTTCAATCCTTTAGATCGCGCTTTAATTTGCAACATTTCTTCAATAGAAGTTAGCAAAAACTTTAGGTCAAAATCAGAAAGAGCAAGAGTCATATTTCCGCTCTCAATTTTAGATAAATCTAAAATGTCGTTAATCAATTCCAATAAATGTGTCCCGCTACGATTGACGATCGCCAGATCTTTTTGGAGTTCGGGAGTCAGAACAGGATCGTAACTCATCAATTGCGTAAATCCCAAGATAGCATTGAGAGGAGTACGGAGTTCGTGGCTCATATTGGACAGGAACATACTTTTAGCTCGGTTTGCTGTTTCTGCTGCTTCTTTAGCTTGCTGAAGTTCCAACTCGGCTTGTTTGCGATCGCTAATATCAATTAAATATCCCAAGATTTCCACTGGTCTACCTGCACGATCTCGAATTAGTCTGAGTTGAGCGAGTATCCAGCGATATAGCCCATCTGAGCGGCGAAGACGGTATTCATGGAAATAAAAATCATTGACGAATAGATTGGCTAAGCCATTAACTACTCGTTCTACATCATCTGGGTGTAAGTTATGCACCCAAAATTCAGAATCTTCTAAAAAAGCAATGCTTTCATAGCCCAATACATCTTTGACATTTTCGCTGATGAACGTTGCCCCATAATTGCCACCAGGTTTAGAGCTAAAAATAACGACGGGGCTGTAGTTCAGGAGAAAGTTGAGGCGATTTGTGGTAGCTTGCAAGGCTTGCTCAGCTTGTTTGAGCTCTGTTACCTCCTCCTGAACCGCAACATATACAGTTCCATATTCAGGATGCTCAAACCTAGACGTATGAACCCTGCACCAAAAAAGTCTGCCATCTTTTTTCTTATTGTAGACTTCATATTGTGCTTCTCCTTTCTGCTCAATTTGAGTGACAATATCTAGAACGCTTGCGTCTGGTGTAATCTCTGCATCGACATAATTCAAGACACCAACGGGTTGACCTGCGAGTTCGCCATCTGTGTAGCCAAACATAGAGTCAAATTTGGGATTGGTGTAGACGATCGTGAGGTCTGAGGCTTTAATTAAACACACTCCACCTGCCATGTTATGGATAATAAGACTCTGAAGCTCTAGCGTCTTTAGAGCTTCTTTTCGAGCGGTAATTTCTTGGATCTGAGAAATAAAATGCAGTGGATTTCCCAGTTCATCTTTTACTAGCGAGGCATTAAGCAGAATCCAAATTATATGTCCTTGTTTGTGGAAATACCGTTTTTCCATTTGGTAAGTTGAAATTGTTCCTGCTAATAGCTGATGTACATAACTAAGATCCAGGTCTAAATCTTCAGGATGGGTAATGTCTTGGAAAGTTAACGCTAACAGCTCTTCTGAGGAGTAGCCAAGAATCTGACATAAGGCAGGATTGACTTTAACCCAGTGCCCGTCAAGTGAAACGATCGCCATTCCAATTGACGCATTTTCAAACGCATTCCGAAACTGCTCTTCACTGTTTCGTAAAGCCACCTCAATTTGTTTGCGTTCGTTTTCAGCCCGCTTGCGATCGTCGATCTCTTTCTCTAAGGCTTGATTGGCCACAATCAGTTGAGCTGGACTAGGTAAAGCTAAGACTGATGGAATTAACAAGACTAGCTCAGATGCAGTATATATAGAAATCAGAGCAGTAATAGCTTTAAGTCCTCCCGAAAGCCAATAAGTAGGAAACCAAAGCGTCCATATGTCCATGAGATGAGTTGTACCGCAGGCAATTATGAAGGCGCCAAACAGAAAAAATACTTTCTGAAATTGAGTATCTTGGCGCTGTCGCACAAAGTAGATTATCATGATTGGGATGGAGTAGTAAGATAAAGCTATTAAACCATCGGATAAAATATGTAATCCCAGTAAGTTTGTTTGCCAGAGATAGCAGTGACCGTGAGGAATGAATCCTCCAGTCTCAAAAAATCGTGCAATCATACCTAACCTGCATTATTCATGAGTGCTCAAGTGCTTAGCGATTGAGTTCTGCCATTGCCGGCTTCATCGTCCAAGTCATACCGGGAAAACCACTTTTGAGTAGGGAGATACCAAATTGCCAACCCAGCAGCACGAGACATCCGATCGCAATGAGGAGTAGACTTGCCCTGTAAGAAATGTGCTTGTTCATAAATCGGCTGCTTGGGTTGAAAAAGTGTTCTCCTAATGTTACCCGAAACGAAGAAGGGCAAACGCGGGGGGATTATCGCTACCTCAACAAGTCAGATTTTGTAGGGGCTGTGCCAGCGAGCCAGTCCTCGAACTCTGCAATCGCAGGACTTCTTTCTAGGTCAAATGAGTTAATAATCTAATAATTCAAGTATACTCTTGTTCATAGGGTTATATTTCTCTAGCAGACAAGTATGGAAATCAGTAGGAGTGTCCATAGAACTAGCGATAGAGTTACCGATCGAGCTACAAACTACCGAGGCAATATTTTAATTGTTGACGATCTGCCTGATAACCTGCGTCTTCTGGGCCGTACTTTGAGCGCACATGGTTATAAAGTTCGCAGTGTCACAACAGGCGCAATGGCGCTCCGAGCCGCCCAATCGCCATTGACGGAACTAATTTTACTCGACATTAAATTGCCCGATTTGGATGGCTATGAAGTTTGTAAACAATTAAAATCTGACGAGCGAACCACACGCATTCCGATAATTTTTTTGAGTGCTCTCAATGAAACTTTCAATAAGGTTCAGGGGCTTGCTGTTGGTGGGGTAGATTATATTGCTAAGCCGTTTCAAGTCGAAGAAGTATTAGCTCGTGTCGAAACTCACCTAACCATCCGACGATTGCAACAAAGCCTCCAAGAGCAGAATTTATGTCTCTTGAGAGAAATAGAAGAACGCCAACGTCTCGAAGAGTCCCTCTTTGCCGAAAAAGAACTAGCTCAAGTGACCCTCCAATCGATTGGTGATGCAGTTATTACTACCAATGCTCAAGGTAATGTGCGATTTTTCAATCCTATCGCCGAGCAACTGACAGGCTGGAAGGCTGATGAGGCTAAGGGACTCCCCCTGTCTACAGTCTTTGAAATTGTCAATGAAGTAACGCGAAAGCCAGTAGAGAATCCGATCGACAAGGCTCTGTTGGAGAAGCGAATTGTGGGCTTAGCTAACGATACTATTCTGATTGCGCGCGATGGGACGGAGTATGCCATTAAGGACTCAGCAGCACCGATTCGAGACCGCCAAGGTCAAATTATCGGCGCAGTCATCGTCTTTCACGATGTTACCGAATCGCGCAATCTTGCTCGTCAACTCTCTTGGGAAGCCTGTCACGATGCTCTGACGGGTTTAATCAACCGTCGAGGATTTGAGCAGCGACTAATTGAGGCGATCGCCTCTGTTCAAGATAGCAATCACCAGCACGCTCTCTGTTATTTAGATTTAGATAAGTTCAAAGCCGTTAACGATACCGCAGGTCATTGTGCTGGCGATGAGCTACTGCGCCAAATCACTACACTTTTACAAAAGGGAGTCCGCGCTAATGACACACTGGCTCGCTTGGGAGGTGATGAATTTGGTCTTTTGCTTACTAAATGTCCCCTCTCTAAAGCAGCTCAGATTGCAGAAAACCTGAAAGACCTAGTGTATCAGTTTCGGTTTATTTGGGATAGCAAAACCTTTATCATCGGGGTCAGTATTGGAGTTGTTGCCATTAACGAAGCCAGCCAAGATTTGAGGGAGGTTATGGGGGCGGCTGATGCAGCTTGTTATGCTGCCAAAGGCAAAGGTCGCAACTGTGTTCATGTTTATCGTCTAGATGATGGCGAACTCATATAATTAGACAGCGTGGTGAGAGGCACATGATTTGCAAAATCAGCCCTGCGTTAGAAACCAATCGTTGTTGTCTCTACTCCCAAAAGATTGGCTTTATTATCTCTAACCCATCATTAAAGCATTATCAAATTTTGTTAAAAATGCTATAGGAAAACGGAGAAAGCGTTGCTCCCAATGAGTTTATTCTCGCCGCCGAGCGTTAGGGCTGGATAACCAAGAGCGATTGTTGTGGGGTAATCGAAACTTTTTGATTGAATTATCATAGGAATGAGAATTAAATAACTTACAATTTATTGTTCTTGTGGGATGGGCGTCCCGCCCGTCCAGAAAGGACGGGCG